>NZ_LBMZ01000110.1:0-83331 GCF_001005525.1 Acinetobacter sp. AG1
TTTTTATAAATTTAATCGGATTTTTGAATTTTAATGTATATTTGTGGAACTTTTGTGCGTACATGAGCATAAAAATTTGAATCAAATAGAACTTGTTATATAACTGCAATTATTTCATGGCATATATAAGGAAGCAGCAAATGGTATTACAACGTGGTATTTATCAACACTACAAGGGTCAAATTTATCAGGTGTTTAATGTTGCTCGACATAGTGAAACTGAGGAGCAACTTGTTGTATATCAATGTTTATATGGCGATTATTCAATGTGGGTGCGTCCATTATCAATGTTTGTTGAAACAGTTGAACTTGAAGATGGACAAGTTATTCCACGTTTTAAATTAATACAAGCGACTTAAATTTGAACTTTTGCTTTTGAGCATTACGGAGACAAGACATGACGAGCACCGTTTTTTTACAACGTATTGCTGATTTATATGATGAATTTAAGCAACATGATGCTCGGCAGTCTGATCGCTTAAGACGTTACCGAAATATAGAAGCAGAATCTGCTAAGTTACTAGGGATGTTAGTACGTACTCAGCAATCAAAGCAGATTCTAGAAATTGGAACATCGACGGGATATTCAACCTTATGGTTGGCTGAAGCTGCAAAATCAGTTGAAGGTAAAGTTCAAACCCTAGAGATCAATGCTTTCCGAAGTGCTCAAGCTAAAAAATATGCTGAAGAATTTGGATTAGAGAATTTTATTGATTTTTGGGTGGGCGATGCCTCAGATTATTTGGCACAAGCGACTGAATCCTATGATCTAATTTTATTAGATGCAGAGCGTGGCTGCTATGTGAGTTATTGGAATGATTTAAAACGTCTATTACAGTTCTCAGGTAATACTTTGATCGTTGATAATGTGATTTCGCATGCTGCTGAGGTCAAAGATTTTCTTGAGTTGATTAAAGCGGACGAAAATTATATGAGCACTATTTTACCTGTAGGTGCAGGTTTATGTCTGGTTGTCTTGAAGTAGATGTGTTTGATCTTGATGTTTTGAGCGATAGCTCTGCGGACTACAACCTAATACTTTGTTAAATGCACGGGTAAAGTTGGCAGGGTTCGAATAGCCTAATTCGTAAGCAATATGGGTGATGGTAAAATTTGAATTTTCTAATAAATCAATTGCTCGCTCAGTACTAATTTTTTGTTTCAAAGCTTGAAATTCAACTCCTTGTTGCTGCAAATAACGTTGTAAAGTTTTGGTGGAAATATTTAGAACTTTAGCGCATTCGGTTAATGTTGGAATCTGGTTGGCTTGTCTTAACATCATGCTGACCCATTCAACAATTTCACCTTGATGATAAATTTTTTGAATCTGTTCCTGACAACGTTGTTCAACCACTTTTAGGCTATGAGCATCCGCCAAAGGTAAGGGTAGTGCCAGTTGTTGTTGATCAATCACAACGCGTATACCTGATATCCATGTGTAATTAAAATGAAAATTTGCTTTAACGAGATGTATATAGCGTTCAGCATAAACAGGCTCGGGTATACTTAAATAAATTTGGTAACGTTGTAATTGTTGTCCTGCAAGTTCTAATAAGCTGTAATAAAATCCAACTGCAATTGCTTCAATATGAAATGCTAAACATTGCTTATTCATTTGCAAGATTGGTTCAAGTAATAACTCAACCTTATGTTGATTAGTTGGAAATTGAATCGATAGCTTAAAGCTCGGCATAATTAGCCGAAAATATTGTGCAATTAATCTCAATGCATGTTCTAAATTTGGACTGGTCATTAATGCATATCCAACCAAGCTATGCGAACTCAGTTTTAGATTTTTACCGAGTTCAAAAGCCAAATCTTCTGTATTAGGTAGGCTCAGGCCAAGTGCAATAAATTGTTCAATTTGTTGAATTGATAAAAGCTCAGTTTTAGAAAGTTCGTTATGAAATGCGTTTAATACATCATTATCATATTGATGAGTACCAATCAGAATTTCGATCAACCGTAAATAATAACGAGACGGAATAACAGGGATTTGCTGTTTTTGCACAATAAAAATCCAGTAAAGTCTTAAAATGATAATATCAAGTCTTAAAATGATAATATAGAGTGAGTGCAAAAGAACACAATCAATTCAAGCAAAACATTTTGTGTTTGATTGAGGAATTTCTAATGAATATGCATACTCAACTGGATGTAGAGCAAGCAACAACAACTTTTAAAGATAAAAAACGTCATTTGTGGTTATTGGGTTTGGCAGTACCGACTATTGCAATGAGTGGTTTAGCGGGTTATCAATTTGGACCGAAAAAAACCAAAAAATTCTTTGCCTCTTTTGGTCCATTATTTATTCATGGTGTTATTCCTGCATTGGATAAGTTAATTGGTGAGGACACAGAAAATCCACCACTTGATGCGATTGCAGATTTAGAAGCTGATCCATATTACGCACGAATTGTTAAACTTTTTATTCCATTGCAATATGCGACCAATATTTACGGCACTTATTTGGCAAGTCGTAAAGGTACATCACTTGCAGATCAAGCATTACTTGGTACGTTGGTGGGGATGGTGAATGGTATTGCCATCAATACGGCGCATGAATTGAGCCATAAAAGTGGTCGTCTCGAACATTATTTATCACATTTGGCATTAGCTCCATCGGGCTATAATCATTTCCGTATTGAGCATCCATATGGTCATCACCGCCGTGTTGCAACGCCAGAAGATCCGGCATCATCTCGACTTGGTGAAACTTTCTGGAAATTTTTACCTCGTACAGTGATTGGTAGTTTTAAATCGGCGATCGAAATTGAGAAAAATCGTTTAGAGCGTAAAAAGTTGCCATTCTTCTGTAAAGAGAATGAATTGATTCATGGTTGGGCGATGTCGGCTATATACCATGCAGCTATGTTTAGCAAATTTGGAGTGCGTTCAGTACCCTTCCAAGTGACACAGGCTGCCTATGCAATTACTTTGTTTGAATCAGTAAATTATATTGAGCATTATGGTTTAAAACGTGAAAAGAAAGCCAATGGTCAATATGAGCGTACTTTACCTGAGCATAGTTGGAACAATAACAATGTAGTGACTAACTTATTCTTGTATCAATTACAGCGTCACTCAGATCATCATGCAAATCCAACACGTAGCTTCCAAACTTTGCGTCATTTTGAAGATGCACCACAGTTACCGGCGGGCTATGGAGCGATGATTTTGCCAGCTTTTATTCCTTCATGGTGGTCAAAAATTATGGATGATCGAGTTGTAGAGCATTACAAAGGCAATATGGAGAAAATTAATATTCATCCAGATGCAAAAGAAAAAATATTAGAGAAGTATGCTGAACAAGTTGAAGTCGAAGCTGCTTAATAAATTTAAATAAAAAACCAGCCTTAATATAGGCTGGTTTTTTATTTATGAGGCTAAAAGATAAAGTCGTTTAAAATGAAGATCAAACTCAAGGTATTTATGGACAAAAGCAGTCTTATCAGTTGTGCGTAGCAAATTGTCATACACAAATTCTGGAACAGGGTGATAAAGCTCGGCTGTGCCATTGCTGTAAAAAATTTTTAAATAGCGTGAAGAAATATCATATTTCCAAGAGGTTACAACAACAGTTTTTTCCATATATTTGCCCCCATTTTAGTTTGATCATTTAGTACATACAAAAAACTCTTTATGTTTCATAATTTGACATTACTCCATGTAATGCAGGCTGACAATTGATAAATGAATTTCGTTATAAATTTATAAGTATAAGAATTGTAAAAAATTTACTATTGAATTGAGATCGACGTATCGTAAAAAGTGACCAAATGACAAATAAAAAGAAACCACTCTTTTTAGAGTGGTTTCTTTTCAACATTGTTAAATCTAAAAATTAGATTTTACCAACGAGGTCGATCGATGGAGCAAGAGTCGCTTCACCTTCTTTCCATTTAGCAGGGCAAACTTCGCCTGGGTGGCTTGCTACGAATTGAGCAGCTTTAAGCTTACGTAAAGTTTCTGAAACATCACGCGCAATTGCATTGTCATGAATTTCAGCAGTTTTAATTACACCTTCTGGGTTGATGATGAACGTACCACGTAAAGCTAAACCAGCTTCTTCGATATGCACATCAAAAGCACGTGTTAATTGATGTGTAGGATCGCCAACTAATGGGAATTGAGCTTTACCTACAGCAGGAGAAGTTTCGTGCCATACTTTGTGAGAGAAATGAGTATCAGTTGTTACGATATAAACTTCTGCACCAGCTTTTTTGAATTCTTCGTAGTTCTCAGCAGCATCTTCAACTTCAGTAGGACAGTTGAAAGTAAATGCAGCAGGCATAAAAATAAGAACAGACCATTTGCCTTTAAGATCAGCGTCAGTTACTTGAATGAATTCACCGTTACGGAATGCATCAGCTTTAAATGGTTTAACTTCAGTATTAATTAAGCTCATCATTGTCTCCATGATTGAGGTTTTATTGAGAGGCTAATGCCTTACTTGTTTACGAGGTCAAGAATAAATAATTTTTAGTTATTGGGGAAATAGTATTTTTACATGACTAAAATCGGAAAATTGAATGAATCAATATAAAACGATTTTCACCCTAAGATATACGCTTATTTGACTCCAACAAGATGAAGTAAATATGACGAATACCTAAAACTAACTTGCATAACAACATGCAGTCGATAGTATTAAAATTCAAGGGTAAAATTGAAAAAATCTAAAAAATATAGGGAAAACCACGATATAGATTTAAGTACATGATAACTATAATGCGATGTTTTTATCGAGCTGAGAGTTTATATTGTTTGTTTTCTGAGCTTGTGTTAAGTATTTGATCACTTTAGAATCCGCTAAATTTGATGAATGCTCAAATTTTTTTATTTGAGAAAAACGAAAATTTTACCTCGGAAATTTGTGTTCTCGGGTATACAGTGAAATTTATAAAAAATGACTGATCAATTAAGACAAAAATTCGAAAATTTAGAGTTGAATGCAGGCTTAGGTAAAATTAGTGCTTTTATTTCAATGTCTTTGGGGTTGTTAGCTATTTTTGGGGCTTTGTGTTTTATGTTCCCGTCGGTACTGACTATGCCTGAACTACGTCCTGTTTATGCCAAACATTATGATGTTTTTTATTTCAGTTTGATGTTTGGTATTACGCTGAGTGCTGGTTTTGGGATTTTTAGTGCGTTATTTCGACAAAATCGTTATGGTTTTTATGGCTTATGCTTTGCTGTAGTGGCAGCGGTTTTAGGCTGTGGGTTAATTAAAGCGCCAACGTTACCCAACCTACCTTTTTATGCAGGTATTGATTATTTCATTTTAACATTAGTGCTCTTGGCTCTTATCTTCATTCCACTTGAGGGATTCTTTGCTAAAAATCCTGATCAAAAAATCTTAAGGGTAGGTTGGGTGACGGATATGAAATATTTCATGTTGAGTCATATCGGAATTCAATTGTTCACCTTTTTGACAGTGATGCCGATTCAATACTGGATTACCCACTTACCCAATAATCCAATCGTACCTTTTGTTCAAGCTCAGCCAATTTGGTTGCAGCTTATTGAGTTATTGATTGTGGTTGATTTCGTCGTGTACTGGTTGCACCGAGCGATGCATGAAATAGATCTATTATGGCGTTTCCATGCGATACATCATTCCACCGAGTATATGGATTGGTTAGCATCTTCACGACTACATATCGTAGAAGTACTAATGACACGTTTTATTGCCACCTTACCTATTTTCCTACTGGGCTTTCATACATCGGCTGTATTTGCTTATCTTGTTTTTATTTCGTTTCATGCCATTTTTATTCATTCAAATGTACGTTTTCGTTTTCCATATTTGCGCTGGCTAATTGCAACTCCTGAGTTTCATCATTGGCACCATTCTTCAGAGAAGCCTGCGATTGATAAAAACTATGCTGCTTTTATTCCAATCTATGATGTGATCTTTAAAAGTGTATACATGCCAAATCATCTTGCGAGTGTTTACGGCACAGTTGGTTATAAGATACCGAATAGTTTTGTTAAACAATTCACATGGCCATTTAAAAAGTATATAAAACGTTTGCGGCAACATTTTGATCATTCATCTAAATCATAAGCATAAAGACACAACTGCATTAATATTCTGAACAGATTGATGCAGTTTCTTTGCATAGCAACGCTTTAAGGCGTAAAATAGCCGATTATTTTTATTGTTAGGAAAGCTGTTCAGTGCAGAGTCATTTAAATGTAGATCAATGGGTTATGGCACGTGACCGCCACCGTTTAAATCGACTGCGCAAAGATAAAAAAACAGAAACAGCGGAAATAGAAAAACTTTTTCAACAGTCAAATGACAAAGTCAAACAACGCTTAGCGCGCATTCCCCAAATTAAGCTCAATCAAGATTTACCTGTTACTCAGTATGCAGATCGTTTGATTGCCGCAATACAAAAGCATCAAGTGATTATTGTGGCGGGTGAAACGGGTTCGGGTAAAACCACGCAGTTACCACAAATTGCCATGCTTGCTGGTCGTGGTCTCACTGGGATGATTGGGCATACTCAGCCGCGACGTTTAGCTGCGCGCAGTGTCTCACAACGTATTGCAGAAGAGGTTGGGCAGAAACTGGGCGAGGCGATTGGCTTTAAAATCCGTTTTAATGAGCAGGGATCGCAAGATTCTATCGTGCGTTTGATGACGGATGGTATTTTGCTAGCTGAGCTGACGAACGACCGCTTCCTTTCAAAATACGACACAATCATTATCGATGAAGCCCATGAGCGTTCACTGAATATAGATTTCATCATGGGTTATCTTAAACAGCTATTACCAAAGCGTCCTGATTTAAAAGTAATCGTGACGTCGGCGACTTTAGATGTAAATCGTTTTAGCCAATACTTCAATGACGCACCGATTTTTGAAGTAGAAGGGCGCAGCTTCCCTGTTGAAGTGCGTTATCGTCCAATTTCGGAACTCAGTATTATTGGTAGTGATGATGATGAGTTTGATGATTTTGAAGAGAACTTACCACGTGCTGTTGTACAAGCGGTCGAAGAGTGTTTTGCTGATGCTGAGGGTAAAGGTCATCCTGAATATGCGGATATTTTAGTTTTTGCCAGCACTGAGCAGGAAATCCGAGAATTACAAGAAACCCTACAGAAGTATGGTCCTCGGCATACAGAAGTGTTGCCTTTATATGCGCGTTTGGCACTCGCCGAGCAGCAAAAGATTTTCAGTCCAAGTGGTAAAGGTCGCCGTATCATTATTGCAACCAACGTTGCTGAAACAGCATTAACCGTTCCTAATATTCGTTATGTGATTGATAGCGGTTTTGCTCGTATTTCACGTTATAACTACCGTTCACGTGTGCAGCGCTTACCGATTGAAGCGATTTCACAAGCAGCAGCCAATCAGCGTAAAGGTCGTTGTGGTCGTATTGCTGCGGGTGTTTGTATTCGTCTATACAGTGAAGAAGATTTTTTAAGTCGTCCTGAATTTACCGAACCAGAGATCAAACGAACTAACTTAGCTTCTGTTATTTTGCAGATGCAAAGTCTTGGTTTAGGTAGTTTAGAAGATTTTGACTTTATTGAGCCGCCTGATTTCCGTTTGGTTAATGATGGGCGCAAGCTTTTGATTGAGTTGGGTGCATTAAGCGAACGTAAAAATGATTTAACTAAAGTCGGTCAAATGATGGCACGCATGCCGATTGATCCACGATTAGCTCGTATGCTGATTGGTGGCGCTCATTTTGGTGTTCTGAAAGAAACATTGATTATTGTCAGTGCATTAGCGATTCAAGATCCACGAGAACGACCTGCCGATAAACAAATGCAAGCCGATCAGAAGCATGCCTTATTCAAAGAAGCGGATTCAGATTTTTTATTCTATTTAAAACTTTGGAATACGCTCCAAACTAGTCCTGATACGCAGTCTGAAAACAAGCGCCGTCAATTTGCGCGTCAACATTTTTTAAGTTGGTTACGTTTACGGGAATGGAAGCAAACTCATCAACAATTAGTTGAATTGGCTGAAGGATTAAAGTTGAGCTTTAATGAAAAGGCAGCCAATTATGAAAATTTACATCGTGCTTTGTTAACGGGTTTACTTTCATTTATCGCCAATAAAACCGATGAACGTAATACTTTTATGGCGGTACGTCAGCAGAAAGCCAAAGTATTTCCTGCCAGTACGCTGCATAAGACCAATACTGCTTGGGTGATGGCATTTGAGATGGTGGAAACTTCTCAAGTGTATTTACGCACTTTGGCAAAAATTGATCCTGAATGGATTTTATTAGCTGCACGTGACCTATTGAAATATCACTATTTCGAACCCCATTGGTCGAAAAAAGCAGGCATTGTGAATGCCTATGCGCAAATTTCATTGTTTGGTTTAATTATTGAACCAAAACGTATGATGAATTTTGAAAAAGTTGATCAAGCCGCGGCACATGAAATCTTTTTACGGGATGCCTTAACGACTGGTAATTTGGGTATTACGCCACCGTTTTTAAAGCATAATTTATTGAAGCTTGAAGAAGTTGAGCGTGTTGAAGATAAATTGCGTCGTCGTGATTTAGTGGTCGATGAAGAAACTATTTATCAATTTTATGCTGAAAAAGTGCCAGAGGAAATTGCCAGCCGCAGTAGTTTTGAAGATTGGCGTGCAACAGTAGAGCCAGATCATCCGCGTTATCTTTTTGTAGAAGACGATGCGTTATGGATGAATGATCGGCCAACCACACAGCAATTCCCAGATTATTTACATAATGGACAATTGCGTTTGGCTGCGAGTTATCGTTTTGATCCAAGTCATGATGAAGATGGTGCAACGGTTAAAATTCCTGTGCAGGCTTTGCCACAAGTAGATGAAAAGCAATGGTCATGGGGAATTCCTGGGTGGCGTCAGGATTTAATTGAGGCTTTGCTCAAGGCGTTGCCTAAAGACAAACGTCGTAATTTAGTCCCGATTCCAGATACTGCGAAAAAACTGATGCAAGGTGTTGATGCAGTACATTTACGTGAGCACTTATTTAGTTATTTAGCTTTTGCTCTGCGTGGTGAGCAAATTACAGAAAAAGATTTTTCTTTTGAACGAATTGATCAATATCTCGTACCTTTTATTAAAGTTGTGGATGAAAAAGGCAAACTCATTGCGCAAGGACGTGATTTAGATGAACTCAAAGCGCGTTGTCGTGTTGAAACTCATCGTCCTGTGAAGCAGCAAAAGGGGGAGTTCCAGACTTTTCCTGAAAATTTTGTATTTGAAGCGTCTCAAAAAGTCACGGGTGTGGTCGTAAAGCAATATCAGGCTTTGGTTCCAAGTAAAGTTTTTGCTGAACTTGATGTTAAAGATGAGTCGGGTGTGGTGATTCAAACCTTTAATGATCAAGATGAAGCAATTAAGCAACATCGTGAAGGCGTGATTCGTCTTTTATACATGCAATTGGGGGATTTAATCCGTCAATTGAAAAAACAGATTTCCAAACCATTAGCTTTGGCATATTCGCCTTTGGGTGATCGGGCGAAGTTGGAACAAATGCTGGTTTATGCAACCTTACAAGTTTCAATAAAAACCTTGCCTAAAGATACGGCGGAATTTAATCAGCTAATGGCTGATGTGAAAAAGCAATTCTTGGCAGATGGTCAAAAAGTTTTAATTGATATTACTGAGATTTTTATTCAATGGCAGCAAATTCGTCGTGAGTTATTGGTTTTAGATCAGGATATCTTTGGTCGAAGTGTGGATGACATAGAAGACCAACTTGATTTAATGTCATTAGCGAACTTTGTCTACAGTAAACCTGTTGAGATTTGGCAGGAATACCCACGGTTTTTAAAAGCATTGCTATTGCGTTTGGGTCGTTTGCCAAATAATCTACAACGTGACCTCGCTGCAATTGATGATGTCGATCCATGGATGGACAAAGTATTTAAATTTAAAAATGATCCTAAAATCAAAGAATTGTATTTGATGTTGGAAGAACTTAGAATTTCGTTGTTTTCTCAACCAATGAAAACAAAGATGCCAATTTCACCAACTAGATTGCAAAAACTATGGGATCGATTAGCAATCGGTTAAACTGAGCAATAATGAAAGTTAGAAGCATTCTTTACAGGAGTTTTACATGGGCATTCGTATAACAGGTACAGGGTTATTTCACCCAACCGAATCTATTTCTAATGAAGAGTTGGTTGAAAGTTTAAATGCTTATGTAGAACAATTTAATCAAGAAAATGCTGAGCAAATTGCTGCTGGCGAGATCGAAGCATTACGTGGTTCAAGCCCAGAATTTATTGAAAAAGCTTCTGGTATCCAACGTCGTTATGTAGTCGAAAAATCGGGTATTCTTGATCCAAAACGCTTACGTCCACGTTTACAAGAGCGTAGTAATGATGAGCTTTCACTTCAAGCGGAGTGGGGTGTCATTGCTGCAAAACAAGCGATGGAAAATGCAGGTGTTACAGCAGAAGATATCGATGTTGTCATCTTAGCTTGTTCAAATATGCAACGTGCCTACCCAGCGGTTGCAATTGAAATTCAGTCAGCTTTGGGCATCCAAGGTTATGCTTATGACATGAATGTGGCTTGTTCTGCTGCAACATTCGGTTTGAAGCAAGCCTATGATGCAGTGAAATGTGGCGCACGCCGTGTATTATTACTCAATGTTGAAATTACCTCAGGTCATTTAGATTACCGTACCCGTGATGCACATTTCATTTTCGGTGATGTTGCGACGGCTTCAATTATCGAAGAAACTGAAACTAAATCAGGCTATGAAATCCTGGATATTCATTTGTTTACTCAGTTCTCAAATAATATTCGTAATAACTTTGGTTTCTTAAACCGTAGTGAAGATGCTGTTGTCGATGACAAATTGTTCCGCCAAGATGGTCGTAAAGTCTTTAAAGAAGTTTGTCCATTGGTTGCAAAAATCATCACTGCACAGTTAGAAAAACTTGAATTAATTCCTGAGCAAGTTAAGCGTTTCTGGTTGCATCAAGCCAATGCGAATATGAATGAACTCATTTTGAAACTCGTTGTGGGTAAAGAAGCTGATTTAGAACGCGCACCTATTATTTTAGATGAGTTTGCCAACACATCTTCAGCAGGTGTAATTATTGCGATGCATCGTACAGGTGAGCAAGTGAATAATGGCGAATATGCGGTGATCTCTTCATTTGGTGCTGGTTATTCTGTAGGTTCAATTATTGTACAAAAGCATATTGCTTGATTATCTGAATTTAAAAAAACCGCATCATTTGATGCGGTTTTTTTTATTATTTATTTGAATAAGATTGCTAAATCGATTACAGGCGGAGTGCTATTACTCCCTATAGTCGAGGCATTTAGATTAGGTGTTCCATCCACATTAATTGCTAAACGTGCTCTTGGAGTTGTAATTGTAGTATCACTATTTAGATCAACACGATATAACACTGAAGGTCCAGAAGCACCTGAGACTGCTGCTAAAGCTAAGCCATTATCACCACCTGCAATATCAAAACCATTATCCATGCCTAGGTTGATTCCTAAGTTGCCGATGAGATTTAAAGTGCCATTGTTTGGAGGATTTTGCTTAGTTAAGGTATTGCCTGTTTGATTTAAATCAAATAGTTCAGTAGTAAGCGTTGAAACTGGTGTGGCAAAACTATTGGTATATGCTGCTGCAGTGACTTTAGCATCAGCAATTCCGCCAATATTCACATCCTTAAATGTTTCACCTGTATCTACGTTAATTCTTAGATTTTGTCCAGAATCACTGATCACTCTTAGTCTGTCTGCAGTAGGGTTAAAGTCAACGGCAAAACTTGTTCCATCTAATGTTGTGAAACTACTGCCCATCGCAGGTTTAAGTGAAGTGATCAGGTTAGCCATTCCTGTATCTGTATTTATGGTATATAAGTTTGCCTTATTGGTAAGGCCATAAAGTTTTCCAGAATTGGTCGTAGTGGTTCTGAGTCTGTAATCAATTCCAATAAATTTCTCATCAACGAGTAAACCGGTGATGGTTTTTTCCATAACCGCATTTGGATTATTTAAAGCAAAGTTCAATAATTTATTATTGGCCGTCAATCCATAAGCTTGAGCAATGGCATCACTTGCTCTTTTGAGTGCAATACCGCGAATTCCCATGCTATTAAAGTTACTATTTAGGTCACCAGATGCAAAAATGGCATCATTGCTTGTTCCTACGTTTGCTAGATTAAGTTGAAAGAATTTATAAGCACCAGTATTGAGCTTTAGCGCTGCGAAGCCGACGTTAGTTACAGGATCTATGTCAAATCCACCACCGCCGTTAATGTTTATATCTGTTCCCAACGCAGCAGAAACTCCTAATGTTCCAGCATTCGCATTTTGGATATAAATTCGATCACTATTTTGATCAATGCTATAGAGTTTGGTTGATCCAGTTCCTGCAAATGCATTGGTATACGCGCCAGCGACAATGGTAGGGTTGCTTTCTGATAATTTGATAGAGCCATCTGTAATCGTGGCGCCAGTATCCACATTAATTCGAAGGTTTTGTCCCGTATTTGTAATAACCCTCAAACGATCTGCAACTGGATTGAAGTTCACAGTAATCAGATTTGCATCGCCTAAAATCTTAGTAAATGCTGCATTTCCATCAGTCGTATCAGTAGGGTCAGCCATTAATTTTTTTATAAAAGTGGCTGAACCTGTTGCAGAATTCAAAGTATAAATATTACCTAACAATCCCACCGCATAAAGTTTCCCATCTTTCGGACGATAATCGATTCCAACGAGTTCATCATCTGTTTGTAGACCTGTAATTTTAAGATTTGACACGATTTTATTTGGCATCATTCGGTCTATTGAACTGATCATACCGTTGCTTGTTAAGATTAATGTGTCACCTGTATTAGTATTTGTAGTTTCTGTATCGTTGTTAGAATCATTATTACAACCCAATAATATTAGGCTACCCAGAGTTGCTGCGGTCAATGTTAATGCTCGTTTATTCATAGTCGTTTATCCTGATACATATTTTGGTTATAAGAAGCTTTTGAGAAGTATTCCCTGTTATTGATTAACTGCGAGCTTCTTGTTATTGGATTGCTGTAATGGGTCTAGCCTTAGAAAAAGATTTCGACTTTTATTTTTAAATGAATAATTTAAAAATCTTATATTTACTTTTGTTAGATTAAGTGGGGCAAGGTCGAAAGTAAACTAATGTTTTTAAGTGTTTTTTTCGTATTTGAGTTTTGAGTTGTAATTATTCACACCAACTTCACGGCAGCTAAGAAACTCTAAATTATTAAAGTAATTGTTGTGATAAAAAATATAATGTTTAAAAGCAAAAAAATCGAGAGAATTTTAAAACCCTCTCGATTACGATATATTTATTGCTTACGCTTCAACAGTTTGAACTGCAATTTTTTTCGCTGGATCGACTTTACGACGTACCGCAGGAACAGGTTCGCCGTGATATTGACGATCTGCGAAATAGCTCGAACGAACCATTGGCGCTGACCAGATATTTCTAAAACCTAATTTTCGACCATGTTCGGCGTAACGCTCGAATTCCTCTGGCGTTACAAAGCGATCAATCGGTGCATGCTGCTTTGATGGTTGTAGATATTGACCAATGGTCACGTAATCTACGTCGTGTGCACGAAGGTCATCTAGTAAAGCAATCACTTCTTCTTCTGTCTCTCCAATCCCAACCATCAAACCACATTTGGTTGGCACATCAGGGCAGTATTCTTTAAACATTTTTAAAAGATTTAAAGAATGTTGATAGTCAGAACCTGGACGCATTGCTTTGTATAAGCGAGGAACAGTCTCGATATTATGATTGAAAACATCGGGTGGACATTCTGTCATGATGCGTAAGGCAATATCCATACGACCACGGAAATCAGGAACTAAAATTTCTAATAAAGTTTTTGGACTGAGTGCGCGAGCTTCTTTAATACAATCCACAAAGTGTTGAGCACCACCATCTAATAGATCATCACGGTCTACAGAAGTAATAACTGCATACTTAAGACCTAAGTTAGAAATGGTTTCAGCCATGTGGCGTGGTTCATCAGGGTCTAATGCATTTGGTCGGCCATGCGCCACGTCACAAAACGGGCAACGGCGAGTACAAATATCACCCATGATCATAAAAGTAGCAGTACCACCACCAAAACACTCAGGGAGGTTAGGGCAGGCAGCTTCTTCACAAACAGTATGGAGTTTTTGCGAACGTAGAGTTGTTTTTATACGCTGAACCTCTTCAGGTGCAGTCATTTTGACGCGAATCCAGTCTGGTTTACGAGGCACTTCAACCGTAGGTATAACTTTTACAGGAATTCTTGCGACTTTTTCTGCGCCACGAAGTTTTATGCCCTGTTCAGGTTTACGGTGTTCAGACATATTATTTTCTACAACCTATTACTTGAGATATTCGATTATTATAGTCAAATTTATTGGTTTATAGGATGAATTAGGTATTCATTTTGAAAATGTGAATATATAAAAATATATGGTTGAGAAATACATCAAGCCATAGCATATTAGTTATCATATATATAGAAGTAAACAGCGAAGAGACAAAGGAGCTTTGAATGCCACGTAAGAAAGAGGTCGTTGGTGGGAATGTTGTAAAATTTGATGCAGTAATTCTCGGTTCTGGCCCAGCTGGTGAAGGCGCGGCAATGAAGCTAGCTAAAGCAGGTAGACGTGTAGCGATCGTTGATATACGTGATCAACTTGGTGGTAATTGTGCTCACGTAGGAACAATTCCTAGTAAAGCATTACGTCAAACAGTATCAAGTATTATTCGCTATCAACGTGATCCTATGTTTCAAAAGGTCGGTGAGTGGAAACAATTCACCATGAAACAAGTGCTACGTAATGCACATAAGGTAATTCAACAGCAAGTTGATACGCATACACGTTTCTATGATCGCAACAAAATTGATGTGTTTCATGGACGTGCTTATATCCAAGATAAAAATACGGTTTTGATTTTTGGTCAGGACGGAATTAAAGATACGATCATTTGTAAGCAAATAGTGATTGCAACGGGTAGTCGCCCTTATCAACCACAAGGTTTAGATTTCAATCATCCGCGTGTATTTGATTCAGATAAAATTCTTGATTTGGATTATTCAATTCAAAAAATCATTATTTATGGTGCTGGTGTGATCGGTTGCGAATATGCTTCGATTTTCATTGGTTTAGATCATAAAGTTGATTTGATTAATACCCAACAAAAGCTTTTAAGCTACCTTGATGATGAAATCGCAGATGCATTGTCTTATCACTTACGTGAACAAGGCGTATTGATTCGACATAATGAGCAAATTGATCGCTTAGAAACCTTTGATGATCATGTGGTTTTACATTTGCTGAGCGGTAAGAAGATTAAAGCTGATGCCATTTTATGGTGCAACGGTCGTTCTGGTAATACAGATGGTCTTGGTTTGGAAAATGTCGGTTTAACACCGAATAACCGTGGTCAGCTGATGGTCAATGATCAATACCAAACTGAAGTTGATAACATCTATGCTGCAGGGGATGTTATTGGTTGGCCATCACTTGCATCGGCTGCTTATGACCAAGGTCGTTGTGCAGGTGCAAATATGGTTGGTGAGAAAAATGTTAAGCCAATTAAAGATGTGCCAACAGGTATTTATACAATCCCAGAAATTTCTTCAATTGGTAAGAACGAGCAGCAATTAACTGAAGAAAAAGTACCTTATGAAGTAGGTCAGGCTTCATTCCGTCATCTAGCTCGTGCCCAAATTACGGGTGATACGGTTGGTGAATTAAAAATCTTGTTCCATCGCGATACTTTAGAAGTATTGGGTATTCACTGCTTTGGTAATAATGCCGCAGAGATTATTCACATTGGGCAAGTGGTGATGCATAGTCCAAACAATACGTTGAAGTACTTCGTTGAAACGACATTCAACTATCCAACGATGGCAGAAGCATATCGTGTAGCAGCTTTGAATGGTATGAATCGTTTGTTTTAAATGGCGATGGATTTAGTTCGACAAGCACCGAAATGCCAATCAACTTGATTGGCATTTTGTTATCTGGATTTAGTCAGGAAATTTGCGATGAAAACTAAAATAAATAATCTAATTCTTGTAGTAATCATTTTGTTGCTTGCAGCTTATTTGAGTTTCGATTTTAAAGAAAAGCAAAATACTAAAATTACTAGCAGTAACACACAAACTTCAGTTTCAAATACTAATATTTCTGTCGATGATCAAGACAAGATCATGCAGGCTTATCAACAGCAAAGAAGCAATATTCAAGTTCAAGCACAGGGTATTGTGAAAGCAGTTTTGCCAGATGACAGTCAAGGTTCAAAACATCAGAAAATGATTCTTAAACTTGAGAATGGTTTAACGGTTTTGATTGCACATAATATTGATTTAGCCACAAGAATAGACGGGCTTAAAAAAGGTGATCAGCTTGAGTTTTTTGGTGAATATGAATATAGCCCAAAAGGCGGTGTGATTCATTGGACCCATCATGATCCACAAAGAAAACATATTGACGGGTGGTTAAAATATAAAGGGAAAATATATCAATGATGTTTTCCCTTTATTACTCATTCTATTTGTATGTTCTCAATCAGCTTGTAAGCGCTAATTTCTGACGAGATTTCCATTTAGGTAGGACTTTAGCTAAATAAGCGTCCATGCACCATACAGGGCCAATCAGGAGGAATTGTAAGTCTTTAAAGAAAGAAGGCTTTTTCCCTTCGACTTTGTGACCATAAAATTGGCCAATCCAAGCAATCACAAAGACACCAATATAGAATCCTACGCCTACAGGTAAAATAATAATGAGCCATGCCATAACGGCTAACAGTGCAGCCATTGCAACAGCGAGAACAATATCCAAACGAGCATAAAATACTAAAGTGAGTACAAGAAGCAAAGCGGTGAGTAGGGTGCTAAAATGAGCCAAAATACCAATAATTGAAAAAAGAATAGCTGGGACACAAACCCAATGAATTTTTTTATTCGTTTGGTTTTGATGGCTGTCACTATACTCATCAAACCATGTATCAATTGACTTCATATTAATTCCTTTGATGTATTCATTTTTATTTGCTCAATATACCGAATTAAATAAAAAGGGTCAAAATCATTCGCGGATATGATGTTGCTCCAGAGAATAACTGTAATTTCTAAATTCTTTTGTCTCATAATAAAAAAAGCCACACTAGGTGGCTTTTTTTGGAGAGTGTAAAACTAAGTTATTAAGAACTAGGTCCATCAACTCGTTCGATGCTCACATTACCAGTACCAGAACCAGACATACCAAGTTGCTTTGCAGCACCATAAGATAAATCTAGCACTCGGTTACCATGAAATGGACCACGATCATTTACTTTTACTACAACACTCTTGCCGTTGTCTTTATTTGTTACACGGATATAACAGTTTAAAGGAAGGCTACGGTGAGCTGCAGTTAATCCATTCATATCGAATGTTTCACCGCTTGCTGTTTTACGACCATGAAACTGACGTCCATACCAAGATGCAACGCCACTTTGGCTGAATTTACGAACTGTGTTCGAAGCAACAGTATTCAGTTTTTCAATCACTGAAGGCTCGTCTTCAGGAATATCGATTTTTGCAGCAATCGTCTGGCGACGGATTTGGTCACCTGAACTCTCAGTGATTGAAAGACTATTAACGTTTGAAAAACGCGAATTAAAATTTTGAGAATCTTTGCTTAGTACGCGGGCAGCTAAATTAGAACCATCCACATCATTATTCATTGATGTCGATTGTACCATTTCCGCATGTAACGGGCTTAAACTTAAGCCTGCCGTCAGCGCTAGAATATATTTTAGCGAAAACTGCATTGTATAAACTCCTAGAGAACATGCTTTTCTATTTCAAAAAACAACTTTGAAATATAGTGCACATGTCTAATTATTCACTTTTGCAATTACTTTACTTGAGTGGATAATATTCATCGCTTACGAAGTGTGTCTAGTCTTTAACGATAAATAGTTACAAAAAGGGCAAAAACTTACAGTTTGCGGTTAAAAAATAATCAATATTGTAACAAAACATATTTTTTGCTGAATATGTGATCTTTTTACTCAATTTTTTTATTGACTTTTCATAATGTTATAAAAAAGCTAGTCTATCGACTAGCTACTTCGGTGCCCAATAACCATACTGCTGTTGCATACATACGACTTTTATTATAGGTCGTAATCACTTGGAAATTTGGATAAGTAATATAGTAAATTGGACCAAATTGGTCTTGTAATTGAATGACATTGACTAAGTCTAAATCATCAATTTTTACCAAAGGGTCAACAGGGGAAACCCCTAATCTTTTTAATTCTCCATAGGGAATAGGTTGGGTTAAATCCTTGGAAATAATACTATCTGGGTTGTGGCCTAAGTAACGGGCTGGAAACCCAATTGGCCGATCGCGCTGCCAACCATGTTGAGCTAAATAGTTAGCAATAGAGCCAATAGCATCTGTTGCAGAATTTCTTAAATCAATGTGACCATTTCCATCATAATCTACGCCCAGCTTTTGAATATTGCTTGGCATGAATTGCGGATAACCAATAGCACCTGCATATGAACCCACGATACTATTTGTTGGATAACCTTCTTTATAAGTCCAAGCGATCAAGGCTGCTAGTTCATCGCTAAAATAGTCTGCTCGACGAGGATAACCGAAAGCGAGCGTCGCAAGTGCATCTCTAGTGACGAAAGAGCCCTTATTTGCACCATAACCTGTTTCTACACCTAAAATGCCCAGAATGACTGTTTTAGGTACGCCAAACTGCTGTTCAGCACGATTCAACGCGTCTTGATATTGATTTTTAAAGTTTGCACCGCGTTGAATAGTGCCATCAACGAGAAACATTGAACGATATTCATACCAAGGTTTACTTTCGCCTGGGCGAGTCATGATATTGAGAATATTAGGTAAATCTTTAGCGCCACTCATGGCTGCATCAATTTGTTCACTCGTTAAATTATAAGTTGACATTGCTTTCTGCTTAAAAGCAAAGTAATTCGGATGTGTATAAAATTCATTTGCTTGAGCCCAATTACTGCTGACAAATAAACTGGCACTCAAACCAAGCAATTTAAAAATTTTATTTAAATTAGGAAGAAACATATGTTTATAAAATTCCTCATTATCGATGTGTATGAATAGACATAACCAGTCCAAAAGTAGACATCAGGGTAATAATTGCCGTTCCACCATAACTCATGAAGGGTAAAGGCACACCAACTACGGGTAAAATACCACTGACCATACCTGCATTTACAAATACATAAACAAAAAATGACAAACCAAATGCGCCCGCTACCAAGCGACCATAGTTATGGAAGCTCTGCAATCCAATTTGGAATGTTCTAAAGATAATTGCACAATAAAGAATAATAAGCAGTGTGACGCCAATTAAGCCAAACTCTTCAGAATAAGCGGCAATAATAAAGTCGGTATGACCTTCAGGCAAGAAATGTAGATGAGATTGGGTGCCTTCTAAGAATCCTTTACCTGAGAATCCTCCTGAGCCAATCGCAGTTTTAGACTGAATAATGTTCCAACCTGTGCCAAGAGCATCTGCTTCAGGATCTAATAATGTAAGAACACGCTGACGTTGATAATCATGCAGTAAAAATTCCCAAGCAATTGGAATAATAATTGCGGCTAGACCTGCGGCTGCAGCGATGAGTCGCCAAGATAAACCACTTAAAAACAGTACGAAAATACCACTGGCCAGAACCAGTAGTGATGTACCTAAGTCAGGCTGTTCTGCAATAAGTAGAAAAGGTACGACAATCAACATTAATGACAGTACAACTTGTGAAAGGCTCGGAGGTAATGCTTTTCGTGATAGAAACCAAGCAATCATCATTGGCATGCCAATCTTCATAAATTCACTGGGTTGCACACTGCCGAAGCCTGGGATATCAATCCAACGTTGTGCTCCCATACGGACTTCACCAAAAATGACGACTGCCACTAAGGAAAGTACACCAAATACATAAAAATAAGGTGAAAATGCTTGATATACCTTGGGGGGGATTTGAGCCAAACTACACATAACAACAAAGCCAATTCCAAAGCTCATTGCTTGCTTACTGACTAGTCCGACATCTTGGGCAGAAGCACTATATAAAACTGTGAGTCCAAGTAAGGCATTTAGAACCAAAAAAGAACAAAGCCAAGGATCGATATGCAATTGTTGCCAACGAGAGGGTTGCGCAGCTGTACTTAAGCCATCACGAGGTGCTTGACGTAAAAATTTGTATTGTGAGCTTGGAGACATGTGATTCTAAATCAGGTAAATCAAGGCTTCGCGAATGCTAACATAAACGTGATCAGGACCAAAGCAAGGCTTTGTGTATCGTGTAAAAAGCAAAATAATCTTACAATTTATACGGGATAGATTATCTTGCATTTGTTATTTACGCGCATAAAAAAAGCGATGATTTTGCAATCATCGCTTTCTCGTTATCTCGAACTTATTTTTGTACCAATAACTGATCGAAGTGTTTAGTAAACACTTCGAGTTCAACTTGGCTTAAGCTCGGGATTAATTTTTTAATAACGATATGAACAGCTGTCTCTACGCCACTTGTTGCAACGCTTGCAACACCACGTTTTACCATACCAAGACCTAAAGTCTTGTTGTATTCAGTCATAAAGTGATGAATGAGTGCATCAGCAAAAGATTTAAATTGACGTGTTAAAGCATCACGTTGTTCTTTGCCATTTCCAGCAGCGACTTCAGCAAAACTCTTTTTCATTTCAGAAACAAGTGCATCAGGTAGAGCAGTACCAATACGTTGTTTACATTCATTATCAGTAAACAAGCTTTTTTCCATAAATGCTAATGATTCTAAAACTTGTTCATTAGAAGCTTTGCCTAATAATTGCTTCATTAATGTAGAAACAATACTACGAATCTTTTGTGCGAGTTCTTCAGTTGTATCTCGTTTATCACTTGGTGGAAATTGTTGAACCAAATGAACCAACATGGTGTCAATTAACTCATCAGTAAGCTGTAGAGAAATTTTGTCACGTAAAGGGTACTGTGGCTCTTTACTATCACGGTTGGCTTGTGCAAGTTGAATGTCCTGACTCAACGCTGCAGATGGAAGAATACCGAAATAACTGGTCATTGAAGAACGTCCTCTATATCAAATTTATTCGTTTTATTGTCGTGCCAAGCGAATTGGCTCTGGCATCCATGACAAATCTGATACTCGACATGGGTTAATATCCAAGCCCCCTCGACGAGTATAAGTTGCATAGACCATCAGTTTTTCTGGTTGAAGCAATTGCCAAATATCAGCAAATATTTGCTCGACACATTGCTCATGGAAACCATTGTGCTGACGGTACGAGATAATATAGGCTAATATGCTGCGATAACAAGGTTTTTTACCTTGAAAACGAATAAAAATCGTACCCCAATCTGGTTGTCCTGTGACTGGACAATTACTTCTTAAAAGATGAGAGTAAAGTTCAATTTCAACACTTTCTTCGGTCGTTGCAGGATCTAACTTTAATAGAGTTGAATCTGGATGTTCAGATAGACGCTCAGGGATGAGATCATCAATACAAATCCCTTGCGGTTTAGAAATTTCTAAATCATCAACTTGGAATAATTGTAGTTCAACTTTTCCACCCGCCGCATTGGATAAGTCACGTTCAACCGTTTCGACAAAAGCTTGTTGAGACTCAAACTGAGTGAAGTTCATGCTATTGAAATAAAGTTTAAGTGACTTTGATTCAATTAAGTTGGGTGAGTTGGCGGGTAAGGTTAAACGACCAATCGCCACTTGTGGTAAGCCGAGATTATTCAGCCATGAAATTTCAAATACATGCCACCAATCTTTGCCCTGAGTAATCCCTTCAATATGTGCATATTGTTGACGAGATTCAGCACGGGCAATTAAAAATAAAACATCGGGCTGATATTGAGTAGGGTATTGGGTGTCTTTACCCAATAAAGAATGTTCAACACTCATTCACGCATTCCTGAACCACGAGCTAATAAATGATAAGCAACTGCATAGAGCGCAACACAGCATAGGGTAACGATACTCAGTGAGAAAGTTACATTGACGTCGCTGTGTCCTAAAATGCCAAAACGGAAAGCATTAACCATATATACAATTGGATTGACTAAAGATAAATTTTGCCAAAATGGGCTAAGCGCACTAATCGCATAAAAGACACCACCTAAATAGGTAAGTGGAGTCAATACAAAAGTCGGGATAATAGAAATATCATCAAATGACTTCGCATAAACCGCATTGATGAAACCACCAAGCGAGAATAATAGTGAAGTAATAATGACAGTATATATAGTCACGAATAGATTATAAATTTCCAAGTGAGTAAAGAATAAACTCATGATGGTTACAATTAGACCAACCAAGACACCGCGACTAACGCCGCCAATCACATAGCCCCAAAGAATTAAATGTAATGGCACAGGGCTCATAATGAGTTCTTCAATACTTTTCTGGAATTTAGCACTAAAGAAGCTTGAAGAAACGTTGGCGTAGCTATTTGTAATCACCGCCATCATAATTAAGCCTGGCACAATAAATTGCATGTAGCTAAAGCCACCCATTTCACCAATACGAGAACCAACTAAGTTGCCAAAAATTACAAAATATAGGCTCATTGTGATTGCTGGTGGTAACAAAGTTTGTGGCCATATCCGCATGAAACGGCGAATTTCTTTAACAACCAAAGTCCAAAGTGCTGTTTTTAATTGATTAAAGTTCACTGATTCGCTCCAGCAAGATTCTTCTCGACCATTTTCACGAATAATTCTTCCAAACGATTGGATTTATTACGCATACTGCTGACTTGAATATTTTGTGATTGTAATAGTAAAAACAAGTCATTCATGTTGTGGGCTTTATCCATGGTGACTTCTAATGTCATTGAATCAATTAAATTAAATTTGAAACCGATGATATCCAGTTGCAAATTTTCAATGGGTTGAGCGAGGTCACAGATGAATGATTCTTCATTCAGTTGATTAAGAAAACCTTTCATGGTGGTATCTTCTTTAATCACACCACGATCAATAATTGCGATGCGACGACAAAGCATCTCAGCTTCTTCTAAATAATGTGTTGTAAGAATAATAGAAGTGCCTTTTTCATTCATTTCGGTGAGAAAATCCCACATTGAACGACGTAACTCAATATCTACACCAGCAGTTGGTTCATCTAAAATAAGAAGTTTAGGTTCATGCATCATAGCACGAGCAATCATTAAACGACGCTTCATACCACCTGAAAGCATACGTGATTGAATATTACGTTTTTCCCATAAACCGAGTTTTTCTAAATAATATTCAGCACGTTGTTCAGCAAGTTTTTTGGGAATGCCGTAATAACCTGCTTGTGTCACTAAAATATCGAAAGTTTTTTCGAATTGACCGAAGTTAAACTCTTGAGGAACAACACCAAGACATTGTTTCGCATGGGATGGATGGGTATCTAAGTTATGCCCAAAGATTTCCACTGTACCCGATGTTTTTTTGGTTAAAGAGCTAATGATACTAATCGTTGTAGATTTACCCGCACCATTAGGACCTAATAATGCATAAAATTCACCTTCAGGTACGGTCAAATCAATACCTTTTAACGCCTGAAAACCATTACGATAAGTTTTGGACAAATCGCTCAACACCAAAGCATCAGTCATGAACGTCTCACGTTGTTAAATAGAATGACTATTTTGAGTGATATGAAAAAATAAACCAAGTAGAAAAATAGGTTTATGATGTATCAAAAATGGAACGATTAATGAAAATGATAGATCATAAGAATTTCTTATTATTTCTTAATGGAGCATTTAAAAAATTGAATAACAGAATTAACATTATCTAGATTTGATTCTTTATAAATAAGAATGTGTTTACACTTTATATATTTGATATCAAATTATTTTTATTTTTTTGTGGGATGTTGCTTATATCTAAAAATGCGGATAAAAGTTTTCCAAATCAAGCATTTTCCACTTATCGGCTTTATCTAAAAATGTTAAGTAAATATGTATACTGAACGTTCTATTATAAGAAAGGTGAAACAAATGAAGAAAATAATTCTAGGTGCATTAATTAGCGTTGGAATGATAGGAACAACTTCTGCGCAATGTACATATAATTTAGATGCGACATTAACCGACTTAAAAAATTGGCAAACTAGTAATAACACAGTGCCAAATTTCCCTAGAACATATGAGCTGATTCAAAATATAAATCAAATTGATCAAAAAGCAGTGGGACAAATAAATTATTATGCAAATAGCAGTGTAGATCATTTTGCCACATCTAAAAAAGTAGCCAACTTTAGAGCCCAATATAGATATATAACAAATATACCGGCTAATCTTCCTATGGTTGATACTGCTGTTAGCTCAAATGGTATTGTTGTTTTAGAATCTGTAATCGATGTGGCTAATTTAAATATTAATATGGGAAGTGCGACAGATTCATATGAGTTTGGATATAATTTAACAGGGTCTTCATCACAAAAAGTAGAATTGGGTTTAGATGTTGTTTATGGAAAGTATAATAATAACAGCGTATTAGCAAATGGTGATTATATTATTGTTACAGGTGGAGCATTTAAACCTGATACAAATGGTTTTACGACCGTCAAAGAATTTGATAGAAAAACTCACAAAATTACAGTTCCAAGTGATGGGAAAATTAAAGTTGGGATTTTTATAAATCAGTCTACTAAGCAGGTGGGCTATGTAATCAATGGTACAAACTTTGGTTATTTGAATATTAATTTGCAAAATTCTATTAATAGCATTGGCTATACTGCAACTATCAATCAAGAACCCTACGCAAATTCACTTCTAAATGGTAAGAGTGTAGGTATACAGTTGATTACGGATCATGCAAATATACAACAAGTATACCCAACAGGATCGAAAGATATTTGTGGAACAGCACTCTAAATAATAGTGTGTGAACTAAACCTTCATTTTGAAGGTTTTTTTATTTTTAATAGGCTAAATTTGTATAGTCATAGAAAAGTTAGATGAACTACAAATTCTAATACTTTTAATGATTGTGAATTGTATACATGGGTTTTACTCAATAAAAATTTTGAAACTTGAGAGTGATTCATTTTAGCAGGCAGTTTAAGTTTTTTTAATTAAAATTTATTTTGATTAGCTAATAATTAAATTTGGTGCGCTCAGCGGGACTCGAACCCACAACAATGCTACTCAATCATGCTCTATCATATTAGGCTATATATAAATCAATAACTTATATTTTTCAAATATGATAGTACATGATTGTTTTGAAGTATAGCCTGTCAAAAAACCTGTCAAAACTTATTGCGTATTAAGCTTGGCAATTTCAATTTTATTTTTATCGCCATGCATCCACTTTGCGTACCGCTTCATAAGCATTTGTAAGCTATGGCCCAATTGATCAGCTACAAAAACAGGATTTACACCATCCATCAGCAACATTGTCGCATAGGTGTGTCTTGTATTGTAAGCTGGGCGAGGGCGGATACCACAGGCTTTTAAGGCTCTCTGGAATCGTATGCGTGGTGCACGTTCATTAGTGAATGGCTCGTAAGTTTTGGGGCATATCATTAAGTGATTTCCGCGATAACCCTCATTTTTCTTGAATGAAACCAAGTCCTCAATAGCCTTTTTTGATCGATCATTAAGATAAACATCACGAGCATTATGCGTTTTTGTGACATTTTTTTCTTGACCACGTACACGACTTTTATTTACTCGGAATGTATTATTAAACCAATCAATATCAGTGGTATCGTTGAGTGCAAACATTTCTGATGGTCTACAACCCGTCCAAAATGCAAACTCAAAGTACCAATAATAGAATCGTTCATCATCAATAAGGTTCTTTGACATCCAATCAAGTAGAGCATTCATTTCTTCACGACTAAAAGGATCTGGAATACCCATTTGAACTTTTTTATTCTCAATTCCTGCCATTGGATTATCTGAAATCGCCTTGCTAGACAAAGCCATTTCAAAAACACCGCGCAGAGGAATTAAGCTATTATTTAATGTCTTTGCAGTTTGAAAATCTCTTTGATTGATTAAATCCCAAATATCGTCATTTGTGATTTTGTGAATAGGAGTGAGGGCTAAAGTTGGCATCCAGTGATGATCCAAGATTCGTAAATACCCTCGCTTTGTATCTGAATTTGCATCACATCGGTCTAAAAACTTTTGAGCTAAGTCCTGAAATAGGACATCATTTTTATTTATGATTGCTTGATGCTCATCTTCTACAACATCACCTCGAGCTTCTATAATATCTCTATCAGTTAAAATACCCCATTCAGCTTTAACAATTAGTTGATTTCTAATTTTAGCGGCTGTCGCAATGCCTTCCGCAGTTGCGGGGTGCGGTAACGTGATGTTGTAGGCTTTTCCTTTTCGTTCAAAGTAGATTTGGATTGAGCCGCTTCTAACCCGCACGCCTTTTGGTAGCGACTTTGAGCTTGTTCTGTCAGCCATTCGTTATAACCTTTAATCGAAAAATATATATTTCCATCTTGCTTAGACCAGACAATATCCTCTGGCCATTTTTTACGACGATGATCTAATTTTTGTTCAGCAATACCAGTGAGTTTAGAGAATTGACTAGCATCAACCCAGTCAATAGGTGTTAAACCCAACTCCAGTAAAGCTTCTATAATTTCATTTGGCATAGCTTCACCTTAAATTTTTAAGGGTTTTCACCCTGTTGAATCAAAACACACTTGTTCGGGAGTTCCATGTTTATCCATTCGATCCTCCAAATAATAAATTTAGAATTGCTATAAATAGTAGAAATGAAAAACCATATAATCGTTCTTTCATGCTGCAGTTCCTAAAATTGAACTACTTCTAAAACGTTTGACTACATATCTTAGTTTTGTTCGACTCATTCCTATTTGATCGGCAGCCGAACTTTGATTCCCCTTTGAACTAATTAATGCTTTTTGAGCAATAATATTTTCAATATGAGTTATGATTTTCTTATTAGCTGTACCAAACTCTTTTATCGCCTCATCAATGTCATGTTCTAATAAGATGATTCCAGAACTTTTGGAAGCCAGCCATGTACTCCATAAAACAACAACCTGATCAAATCTAAAAATGCAGTGAGTATCCCTTTGCATAGATATGATCTTTCCATTTTTGTCCCAAGTAACTTTATTTATTCCCAGTGGCTTAACATGAGTCATAAAGTAAGCTTGCTCAACATTGATATTTAACATGCTGCACCACCTTTAATTACCTGATGTGATTTGGTTTTAACTTTAGCCATTAATAAGCAAGTTTCGTTTGTATCCCTGTTGGCCAAGTTATAGAAATTCTGGCTATATCGAACCATTTCCGCTTTAGTCATAAGAATGAGATTCTCAATACGGCAGTCAGTTTTTTCCATGTTTTTAAATGCGACCACATGACCATCAAGAATAGGACCGTTTGCTTTTTCCCATACAAGGCGATGCTTCAATTTAAAAACATTTGGCTCAGCCACTTTGACAATTACATAACCATCCTTAGAGCAGATACGCTCATATCCAACAGGTTTTTTATTCCAGGAAACTTGTCCTGATTTAAAGTTTCCTGAGTTTGGTTTGCATACACCTTTGGTTCCAGTATTCCAGGGCTTATCTCCTTTTTCAAAACAACCAGTACGTCCAGTGTTCCATTTATTACGAGTACACAATGATTTAATTTGATCGACTGTAAATTCGGAATTAAATTTACTGTTTACATCGATGGTTAGTTCTTTTCGCCCAAGGCTGCAGTTAGCTTTGATGTAGTCTAACTGCTCAGGCGTATATTTAATCGCTTGACCTTTTGGCATCTTATCCCTCGTATTTAACATCTAGAAGTGGAGCTTTCTGGCTATCATCCAAACCTTTATATTCCGCGACGAGTTTTGCTGCTGCTAGTTGGGTTTCATGAGCCTTAATAATTTGCTCACTTATTATTTCTATGTTTTGAGCACGGATTACTTCATTGGCCAGATCCTCCTTACTCGCATTGGAAAGTCTGTCGAGCTGAGCAAAAAGAGCCTTATTTAAATCACCTAAGCCACTCATACGGTTGATCTCCCAACTGCTTTAACCATTGCACGGTACTGTTCTTTTAGTTGCCTAGCACGATTTTGAATCCAACGATTTCTTAATCGTGTGTACTCAGGCTCACCACAATCACGATGCAAATTTTTGAAATTATTTGAACACTCTTCATATTGTTCTGTAGCTCGTTTAGTTGCAGCTTCGTTACTCAATTCAACAGGCATCAAAACAAACTTAACTTGATCTTGATTTGACATCACTTTCTCCAAATCGCATCTTTAAACTTGGCGTTGGCCACCAGATCCGTAATTTCCGACTCATTCACGTTGTCATATATATGAGTCATGTTGCCCCCGAACACTTCAAGTGTTCGGGTAATAGTTGAGTATTTGAATTTCATGATGCATGCCCCCCATCATTTGCAGCGTTTTCTAGTTGCAAGCGGCGAGTGGTAATTAAGCGCATCATGTCTGGTTGAATGATCGGATCTAAAGTCGATACATCAATTTCCAATGAATCCAATGTGGTTAGATCAGTTGCGTTTTGGATCTGAACTGAAATTGACGGGTTTTCCGTCGCTTGTGGATTTTGGAAATGTTGTAAGCGGCGACTAATCGCTCGTAGCAATGGTTCACGCTGTTCTTTTGTCCATGACATTGTTTGACTTACAAGTGAATTAGCTTCGTCAGCATTGTTGGTGGTTTCTAAATCTTTGAGTAGTTTTTGGAGTTGTTCATTCCATGCTGCAGTCTCTTTCTTGACTTGATCAAAGTAATGGCCGCTTTCATTTTTTTGTTGTGTCTCTACATCAACCTTTTGAGCTTGTGCCACAGCTGCAGCAGCTATATTGTCAAATGAAACATGAGATTGATCTTTTTCAAATAAAGCACTTTTTAAATTGATACGTGTTGCCAGTTCTGCGCTTTCAACTTCTGTTAAGTCGCCGTTCGAATTAATGCGGTTGCGAATAGCTTTAATTTCTTCAGCTGACGTTGCAGCATTTATCTCATCAACAAATGCATCACATAACACTGAAAGCTCTGGATCTGCTGAATCGACTTGGTGTTGATTAAGCAATTCATCTGCAGCATTTTCCGCAGTAGCTTTTTCAAGTGCTAACTGATTTAGCTTTTCATTTTTTGCTTTATCAATCGCATCAAGTTGATCTTGATTAAATCCGTTCTTTTCCAAACCAAAGCATGTTGTATTTACTTCTTCAGCAGTCACACAAGTAGCAATCGCATCAATGATTAGATCCTTGTTATGTTCAATTTGCGGATCTACAGTAGCTTTCTTATTTTCGCGTCTCTTAGTTTGTTTTTTCTCTATTTCCTGATTTTGGATACGAGATCCATCAGGGGAGCTAAAACCGTTGATATTTAAAGTTGGATTTACGCCTAAAAATGCATGATAAGCTCTAGTTTGGAGTTCAGCATTTTCTAAATCACGCTGAACGACTCCACAACTAACAAAACATGCCACATCGGAGCTATTATCAAAAAAGGTTTTGCGGATTGTTGCACTTGGAAAAATTGAGACAAAGATCTCTTGTCCATACTCGAGTTCTTCCAAAGTACATGGTCTTGTAAATTTGATTCCTGCTAGTTCAATTGTTTCGATCTTTATGCAAAATTCATAGTGTGGTTGATAAAAGACACTAGCTGGCACTTGGTCAAGTGTACTGAAATCTTTATCACCATGTAGAGTGCCATTGCCAGTATAACGGCATAGCACTGTTTGACCCTTTTGAAGAGCGACAAAAGCTTGTTGAGCATTTAAAATATTATTCATGTTCTTATCCTTTAATGATGCATATTGTTATTTTGGCCATTGTTAGGATTGCCATTTGACCAACCCATTTGATCTGCGCGAGCACGGCAGGCTTTCTCAATTCCAGTTGAAAAGGTTGAGCCTTTAAATGTGGCGATAGCTTTATCTAGAGTTGCTGGTTTGTTTGCATTGCGAATAGACACCAGAGCACTTTGATAACGGTCTGCGAGAGTTTTTGTTGTGGCCTGTTTTTGTTGAGTATTACCACGCTGATTGTTTTGAGCGTTTGACTGCTGTTGGTTTTGCACATTATTAGATTGCTGATTATTTGCAGATTGAGATCCGGTCTGTTGTTGATATGCATCGGTATCAGCATCTTGGCTATCATCAATAAGGAATAGGCCATTAAGTGCATATTTCCGTGCATATGAACTTGAAGAGCCAAAAGTTTGCGCAACATCCATACCTTTCTTATTAATGTCGACGCCAGCATGTGCAGTAACAATAGTTTGTTTACCAGTTGCATCAGTGAATACAGCTTTAGCAGTTAGAACAACTACAGATCCAATTTCATGCACTTCGTCAGTAAGGACAAGGGTAGCGTTATACTGGTGCAAAAATGGTTTAACACCTTCAAGAATGTCTTCAAGGCTGCGGTAATGGAAATTACCGAATTTATTAAATTTACTTTTTGGTGCTTTTAGTTCTTGTTGAATAGTGCGCAACACATCTAATTCAACAGAATTTGTTTGTTGTTGTGACATGACAGATTCCCTTAATTAGATTTCGCGTTGTGGTATGCAATACGTTGATTTTTGCTGTATGGCGTGCGTTGAAAGCAGTCTTTCGCATACATTGCTTTGCGTTCTTTTTTACGTTGCTCCTTAACTTCTTGTTGTAGATTTCGAAGAATATAAGGCTTGTTTTTTAAATATTCAGGATCTACAGGTGTACCGCCGTTCTCAGTTTCGAGACGTATGTCAGTCAACTTGTAGTTGGTTGAGAACGTTTGTGGTCCAAGGCGAACGTGATAGCGCCCGTGGTCATCGCGAGTGATAAATTCGCGGAATGGGGTGGTGTATTGAGTGCTCATGAGTTCACCTCAACCATCTTATTTTTTTCGATGTGAGCCGTGATTACAGAAATCATATTTCTGATGTCATCAGCATTTGTGAAATCGTTATAAAAGCCGCCGTTTGATTTTAGTACCCGGTCTACAGCTAAGTTTTTAATAAATACTGCTTTGGTATCGCTACCTAACTGTCCGTTGTAATCTGGCTCTAATTCAAAATCAAAGCTTGTGAATACGTGATAGCCGTTGAGATTAACGATCGCTTCGCCGGTAGTGTCAGATGTAATGTTTACTGACATCACGCCGTACATTGAATGTGTATTGCCGAACGAGTAAACGGGAGCGGGTTGGATCGGCTTAGTTACTAATGCATAAGCACCAGACAAGCCCGCCAATGTAGCTGCAGAGAATGCACCACAAACAAGTAAAGACTTGCCTAGCGTATAACTGCGGTTGTGATTTAAAACGTTTTGTTCCATAATCTACCTCATGTGTAGTGAGAAGCCCTGATCGCCGTGGTAAGTGTTCGGGGCTTTTTGCTGTGTATGGAATTATTAAACCAAAGATTTAATTGGTGTGCAATATAAATTTAAACCATAGATTGAATTAATTTTAAATTTTAGATTTAATAAACAAAAGAAAACCCACACTGGGTGGGTTAGATGGAGTTTATGATGCTGACTAAATTAGAAATAGAAGATATCCGCAAAAAGTTAATTAGCGTTCAATTGGGCTTATGTTCTAATAACAATGTTATTGCAACTGATGATTTATCAGCTAAAGAGGACGAAACACATTGGCGTACTAATCATACCAAGCAAATCAAAGAAATTAATGATATAGCCGAGCTGCTTGGTATTAACCTCTGTAGCGACCCTCAATATACCTGTGATAGTAAGTGCCTTTCGATGGAGCCGCCATCAGCTCATTAAATACTTGAAATGGCACATTATAAAAAGTGTATGCAATTGGGGTGTTATTAAATTTTATAGCCATCTGTTTAGAATCCGCATCATAACCAATAGCATCAATAGCGCTTGATCTTACAGGAATCATATTCACTTTTATCTCCACCCGATCTGTTGTCATGACTGTGTCGGGTTCACAAGTTTTTTATTCTCCTCGAATTCGAGGGTTTTGATTTTAAGTACTATACTTTTCTAAAAGCTCATCAATCCAGCCTTGTGCCTGATCTAAATTAGTAATGTCTCCAAGCTTTAGATTAGTACTTTCAGCTTCATTAAAACCTTCGATTATGGCTTCAAAGATATTTGCTTCGTTAATGACCTCGCGTGCCATCTCCTCAGTATCATAGCTTTGCTTGGCTTTCTTAAGAGATGCTATTTGTTTATCAATACCATCACCAATTTTTGATAGTGCAGATTTAAATTCTTGTTTATTAATAGATAATGCAGTTTTAGATTTATTTAGTGTAGCGATCATTTTTCTTTCCTAATTCGATAAAATAATTAAATTTCACCATCATACGAATGGGAAACATATTTTCCAATAATGCCGATGTGTTCTAGATCTTCTGGTTCTACAATTTCTCTTTCGTAGTTTGGGTTGTCGCTATCTATGATTAAACCACCGTCATATCTACGAGATAATCTTTTGATTTTTAGTTCATCACCATATCTGATTGCATAAACCTTTCTATTCTGAACTTGCTCTAGGCTGTTGATAGACTTATCAATAATCACAACACTACCATTTGGTATTCTTGGCTCCATACTGTCACCATCAACATCCACTTCCACGAGATTTTTGGGTGATACTTTTTTCTTATGAAACCACTCCATGCGTTGCGCACATCCAGTCATTTTGGATACTGGTTCAAATTCAACTAGTCGCCCATTACCTGCAGAAAACTTCACGTCTACATGCGGGATGATCATAAATGTGTTTGGATCTAAATCACCAGGTGCTTCCCAAGCCATAACTGGTCTATAAGTTTCATTACTTTCATTGTTATCAGTAACATCAATCATAAGGCCTGAACCATCAAGTAGCCATCCGGAGCTCACACCCGTTAGAGATGCTAAAGACTTTAATGTATCTCTACCTATTTTACCCTTTTTCCAGTTTGTAGCAGCTTGAGCTGAAAGACCAAGTTTTATGGCAGCACCAGACCACGAAAGACCAGAATGATCTAAAGATTTTTGAATTCGTTCAACAAGCAGATCCATAGTGATAATCATAAAAACAAACCATTGGTTTAAAAGTTTAATGATAAATTTAATTAGATTGAAGCAATCCTAGATTGTATTGATATTAAATCTATGGTTTAATTTTTTAGAAATAACCAAGGGTTTAAATTATGGCTTTAATAACTTCAGAAAATTCCGATCAGTTAGAAATCAACAATCCAATTAAATATGCATTTCAAAAGGTAGGTGGTCGCACACGTGCAGCACTTTTACTTGGTCGCTCATATATGGCAATGAGCAAAATGGAAAAGCGTGGCGTTCTGCCAAGAACTGAATACACAGGCGAAACGAATTACGCCGAAACTTTAGCAGAGCATTGTCAGGGTGCATTCACGGCTGAGTGGCTTAAGGAACGAGCTAAACCAGATCAAGCATTAACAAAGGGGTGAAATTCACAATGAGAGTAATTAAGTCTGGAGAAAAGTTACTTGAGCCAGTGACGACACGTATACCTGTAGAAGTTAGGCAGTTAGTGGATGACTTGGCCGAAGGAAATAGAGCGAAATGGATGAGAGAAGCCATAGATTTAAAACTACAAATTGATTTAGGCCAATCATCTGTTGAGGAGTTAAAAAAAGCAAAGAATACAACGTATTCAAGTGAATACATGAATGTATTCAAAAGTATTTTTTCAGTATTTCAAATAAGCAAAAAGCCCGATGTGCGAGATCGAGCTTTTGGCAATGTTCATTAATTTATTGGAACCAAAGAACATGACAAATATATCAAAACCAAAACAGCAGAACAACAGTGATTATGTAGTTGGTGATTCAGTTGTTTTTATTGATCCAAGCAAGCCTGATCATTTGATGACTGTAACTCAAGTTCAGAAAAATGGTGTGTTGCTCAACGGGAATAACAGCTTTGCGCTTAATCATTTGATTCGTCACGCAACAGCTTTGGAGCTTTCACTTAAGCGTCGTGTTATTTCAGATATAGCTAAACATCTTGAAGCTGCAACTAATGCTCAAAAGGAGGTGTCATGAATACTTCTGCAAATTGGCCAGAGCACAAACAAACTCAAGCAATCCATTCATGGCACGATCCAGCGATAAAAACGCTAAGTGATTTCTTGGAAATTCGGAAAGCTAATTTACGCAAAATCAATCGTGATGAAGCGAATGCCGCTGTAACTCGTGATGAGCTTATTGAAGCTTTGAGTCGAGATCATCGTATCAGTTACCAAGATGCAGGAATGATTATTTCTAGCTTACATCGATGTGAAAAAATCATCATGTTCGGGCGGTTCATTAAGTTGGCCAAGGACGGTGAATCTTGAGTAAATACGTCCCTAATTCGTTTCAAGTTGCAAATGCTTTTGTAGATGAAGCAATGAGTAAAATCTCTGATGCATCTGTAAAAATCTATTTAATCATTAATCGAAAAACACGTGGTTGGGCTAAAGAGTGTGATGCGCTTTCAATCACACAACTGGAAAAACTATCAGGTAAAAGTCATCCGACAGTCGTTAGATGTACTAAAGAGCTTGTTAAAGTAGGTTTGGTAAAAAAACATGAGCAATCTATATATGGGAATGTTTACTCATTAAAAGACAATTATTTTGTTGGTGAGCACATAAATTTCGCACGCAAAAGTTCAGTTCTTATTCAATCATTTAGTCTGTTTAATGGTCAGCTAGTTAAAATTTTTAACTATCAAAAACCATCTTCTAAAAAGCAATTAAAGGGTAAAACTAGTAAAAAACTGTGCTTAAATTTTCCTCAAAAGTCACGAGTGCTAGTTAAAAATTTTAACCACCTTGATAATGCTTGCCAGTTAAAAAATTTAACTACTGCTAGTAAAAATTTTTTACCACTACTAGTTAAAATTTTTAACACACAAAACACACTATCAAAACCAACTAATCAAAATAAAAAAAATACGTGGTTTATTTTGGAAAATTTGAAATTAGAAATTTGTTCTATCGATCACTCAATCGATACCAACGAGATTTTTAAAGCTGCTTGGTTTGATCGTGAATTATCTAGCTTCAAAAATTTCAATGAAGAGCGAAATCATTCTGATGAAAACATGGTTCGATTCTTTGCTGAGTGGATGCTTAAAGCTCGTGCTAAATACGCAAAGATGAAAACACCGGTACAACGTTTTTCTGAAAACAAGATTTCTGGCCAACAAGTTCAAATCGAAATTAGCACGCCTGAAGTCATCACGTTTGCATCTGACAAACAGCTATACAAGTTTGCAAAAGACATGGTTTTCCATCCTAAGTTCAAAGATTCGTTTTGTCACACTGGTGAGTCTTGGATGGATGCAGCTAAGCGTATGGCCGCTTTGATCGCAGATCCTGAACAACAAAAACCATTCATTCCATTCCTGATCGAACTTGGTTTCAAACAAACCAAAGGGGCGGCTGCATGAATAAAATCCTATTTGGTGATTGCAGAGAATCAATGCAGCAACTCATTGATCAAGGTACCAAGGTTCAAATGTGTGTTACTTCACCTCCTTATTTTGGACTTCGTGACTATGGCGTTAGTGGTCAACTTGGTTTAGAGAACACTGTTGATGAATACGTTGAAAATATGGTTCAAGTTTTTAGATTGGTTCGAGAGCTGCTGCATGATGATGGTACGCTCTGGTTGAATCTGGGTGATAGCTACGCTGGTTCTGGGCGTGGAATGACACGAACAGGTCTGAACGATGGGAAAAATCCTAAAACTAAAGGATTATTTTTACCTAAGCAAAATGCAGCTCAATCAAATTTAAAACCTAAGGATATTATTGGTATTCCTTGGCGTGTTGCATTTGCTTTGCAAGCTGATGGTTGGTACCTACGCCAAGATATTATTTGGCATAAACCTAATCCCATGCCTGAAAGCATCACTGACCGATGCACCAAAGCTCATGAATACATTTTCTTATTTAGTAAATCTCGAAAGTATTTCTTTAATCACGAAGCCATTAAAGAACCTGTTGCTGAAAGTTCACTAAAGCGTCTTTCTCAAAACATTGAGAATCAGTCTGGAAGTGAACGAGCAATAGGTAAAACCAACGGGCCAATGAAAGCTGTTATCTCGAGATCTTCGCGTGACAATTTCAAGCGAGGAGATAGTAAAAGAGCTATTGCTATTCCTAATCAAAGCACTGGCACACATCGAGCAGAGCGAGCAGATAGTGAATACGATTTACTAACTCGTAACAAACGCAGCGTTTGGTATATCGCTACAAAACCATATAAAGGCGCTCACTTCGCTACATACCCACCAGACTTGATTGAGCCTTGTGTTCTTGCAGGATCTCGAGCAAATGACATTGTGTTCGATCCTTTTATGGGAAGTGGTACCACTGCTGCGGTGGCATTAACTCATGACCGTCAATATTTGGGATGTGAATTAAATCCTGAATACGAGGAGCTTCAATCACAACGTATTAAGAGAATTTGTAAAGAAGATATAGACCTAATTGGAGAGGTTTCATGAATATCGTTTTAACAAATTCAGACATTCGTTTTTATTTAATGTGGTTGGCCAACATTAAACGCCGTCCTCATTACGAAATTATCGTAGTGCGCCAAGTGATAAAAGCTTTCCGCCATAACGCTGAACATCAACTTAAAACTGAAATTATGCATTTGGCAGATATGAGCCGCCGCGCTTGTGAAAAGAACTTGCTGAGCAGTGTAGGAGAAGGGTGATGAGTAAAAAACAAGAAGTTACCGAATTCGATTTGCGCAGACCTGAGTTTCAAGACCACAAATTAACTCCAGATATGTTTGAGTTTGATGCAACAGGTGATGTTGTTCGTAAAGATCGTTTTGAGCGTGGCATAAGAAAGATTCATGGCATGTTGTGCAGAGACGGAGTGCTTAGTTCTCGTAATCAATGGGTAACTGAGGATGTAGTGGAAGCTGTCAAAGCAAAAATAGATGGATTCAACCGTTTGAAAGACATGATTCTGATTGTGAATAACACCCCAGAATCAGCTGAGTATTTTCATTTCGAAAATCGTGAGTTCGTTAAAAATATTGATCAAGAACACCTGAATGAAGCTAAAGATACAGGATGTTTAATTAGCTTTGAATCATGTTCATTTGGTGGAAATTGGGAGGAAAACAGCGGTTGGCTTCCTCTTATTGAGGTTCTTGTAAGTATCGAAGACATCAAGAAAGAAATGGAGAAGTTTTGCGTTTTGAAGGAGCAAAGCCAATGAGTTTTTGTATTGGAGATATTGTTTGCCCAGATTCAGATGCATTTAAACAAGCGGGTTGGAATCCTCAAGGCGAGTTACGGATTTCATTCATTAAGAAAGGTAAAAGAACTGGGAAGTTAGTTGTTCAAGCCAAAGATGAGCGGGGGTACAAGTACACAGGATTTGAAGATTGCTTCGTGAAAGTTGCGGAGAACAAATCTAAATGACATCAATGAGCGTCGAACAGTACCGCCGTGAAATTCTTAAACAGTCTGAAAAACCTAAGGCTAAAAAACGCAACAAGTTTAATGCTCAGAAAGTTGAATTTGATGGGATGACTTTCGATAGCAAGAAAGAACACAAGCGGTACACCGAGCTTAAAGCAATGCAGCAGAGGGGCGAGATCTTCGGTTTAGAGCATCACACTAAATTTGAACTTGCACCCAAAACCAAGCTAGAGGGAGAGAAAAGGGCAAAGCCAGCATTACGTTATTTTGCTGATTTCACTTACTACATCATAAGCGGTGAATACATTGTCGAAGATGTGAAGTCGGAAGCTACGAGAAAGAAAGACAGCTATAGAAACAAAAAGCACTTAATGAAAACGGTTCTAAATATTGATGTACGAGAGGTTTGATTGATGAATGCTATCGCTAAAAACAAAGTAATGGACTGGTCTAAATTCACAATAGAAGTTTGGTTAAAGCAATATGGTGCATATATTCAAACTTGTCGTATGAAAAGTGGGAATGCACCAGATGACCTTGGTGTAAATCAAATTTATTGGTTGATCAGATCCAATGATGACAAACAATCTAATAATAAAAATGTAGTTATCTGTGTTATTTCAGATTTTGAAGCAGAACAGGTTAGAAAGCTAATTAAAGAGGTTTCTGATACCAATACCATCTGTAATTCAGCTAAGGCAGCAGTAGGCCTATTTGTAGAAAAAAATGTAAGAGGAATGTCATTGAGACAAATGGCTAATGAGTTTTGTTTGGGGAAAACGTCTTTAGATCAAATGATATTTGCAGGTAAGTATTATCTAAATGGTCATGATAAAAGATTGCGTTTGGAGTAGTACTTGCATGTACGGACAGGATATGACATATTCGTGATATGGTGGACGAAGTTATGGTCAATCACCAAAGTTATTTGAAAGCTCGCATTACGCGGGCTTTTTTGTTTTCTGAATTGATTGAAAAGATTGAGTTAATTAAAATGATTTCAAGTGGTGTTGTTTGGCGACCCCACCACTTGTCATCAAAAAAGAAATTATTCTTTTATAATGATGATTACGATTGGTTTCTGTTGTTTCTCCTGATGGTTAAGCAACAGAAACCCTAAAATTTGATTTAATAACTCAAATATGAATAAGAAGCAGAATAAAATCATTAGGTAGGGAAGTAACTTTTCGCTTCCAGTAAATAATGAGTATCGAATCAGTTCAAGCAAAAGTAATTCAATAAAACGGGTTTTAATTAAGGACATATGAATGTTCTCATCAAAAAGAAGTAGGTTCAGTATAAAGTTTTTTGAAATTTTTTATTGTAGTTAATGTTCAATTAAAACAATGGTTTATGATGTTGAATTGGAGTTTAATAACTGTTTTTAACTCATTCTGTAATTTTGTCATGTGAATAAAGTTACCTAACTTGGTACTGCACATAAAGCCCTTCAAACACACTAGTTATTGGCGGGCTTTTTATTTTTTAAGATAGTTGGCATTCTAATAGTTGTGTTAAATTTATTAAAAACCAATTGAGATAAAAATTGATGCCAACTATAAGAGTTTCTAAAGATGGAAAGATTGCAAACCCATTAGCGAAGAAATTATTAATTGTTAACACAAATACATATGAAATTAATCTTGAACAACCAGAATTAGTGATAGATAAGAGATCATTTTGTATTGTAACTTTAGCTGAGCATTATGTTCGAAACATTCAAAAGTATGAATGCCTAGATAATTTTATAAAGTTGTTTTCAGGTCAGAATACAAAAATTGAAATTGAAACAATTAATGGTAATATTTTAGGAGCTAATGTAAATACATACTTCTTAAATCAATTAAAGCTATCAATAAAAGGTTTAATTGTGTTGAACAGTGTTAGAGATGGAACTTACATTGAATAGCAAAGTTTTGAATTATATAGCCCGCTAATGCGGGTTTTTTAATGGGTGAAATTTATGAACGAAGTCGGATTTGTAATTCAGCAACGCCCATATCCACCAGAATGGATTTTTTCCTTAGATACACCAAACTTTGCGCCAGCACCTGATTTATGGCGATGGATAAAGTCTATTTTTCTTAATCCTGAACATAAGCTATATAACCCTGATCATGCGCATTTAGGAGCCTTCTATTATCCTCAAATCGCCGTAATGTGGGCAAAAGGTGGATTTCAGAAACAAGGTCGCTTTGTCGTTGGCCAAGCTGAAAAGATCATGATCAATGCTGGGGGGTGGAAAAAGGAACGGCAGGAAGAACAGTTTTATCAATGGTTCAATGATTTGCCTGAGTACTTAATCACAATTGATGCAACTTATGCGCAGCAAGCTAATGATGTTGACTTCTGTGCTTTGATCGAACATGAGCTTTATCATATTGCCCACAAGAAAGATAAATATGGGGTTCCATCCTATAACCGTGAGACTGGTAAACCTAATTTAGAAATAAAAGGCCATGATGTGGAAGAGTTCACGGGTGTAGTTCGCCGTTATGGAGCAAATCAGGAAGTTCAAGAAATGGTTAATGCTGCAAATCAAAGACCTACGGTAGCAAAAGCTGATGTTTATCATGCTTGCGGAACTTGTTATTTAAGAGTGGTTTAGAAATTTTTTTGCCATTCTTCTTAGATGTACTTAGATGGAATGGTGGAAATGGCACGTATTACCAAAAAGGTGAAACTGTTCATCGTTAGGATGCTTGCTGAGTTTGAAACACCAACCCAAACATCCCGTTCAGTTAAAGAAGTTTTTAGTATTGATGTGACCCCACAACAATGTGAGGCCTACGATCCAACAAAAAGAATTGGTCAAGACTTAAGTCAGGAATTACGAGATAAATTCTTTGAGTATCGCCGTATAGCAAACCAAGAACTTGAAGCTATTCCAATTGCCAACATGCGCTATCGACTTCAGCTTCTACAGGGTTTAGTTGATAAATATCCAGACAATCCAGTTTTGATTCCGAAATGGGCGGAGCAAGCTGCAAAAGAGATGGGCGGGCAATATACAAATACAAGTAAAACGCAATTAACAGGTGCAGATGGCCAACCTTTAAACCCTGAGCATGTTACCCATGTTGTAGCAACGTCTGAACAGATAAGGCAGGCAATGGATGAACTCGAAAGTAAATACTAGCTTTCTTGATATGCAATTAGAAAAAGAACGCTGTGAAAAAGAACATTTATTCTTTACACGGCGTTTTTTCTTACCGCGCATGGGCTTTAAGTTTTCAGTCAATTGGCATCATGAATATATTGCATGGGCAATTGATGAGGTTATTGCAGGACGAATTAAAAATCTTGTTATTAATGTCCCACCTGGTTCAGGTAAGACGGAATTACTAACAAACTTAATCGCGAGAGGAATGGCACGCGCTGCCCGTTCACGTTTTCTGTATTTATCATTTTCCCAGTCATTGGTTGAAGATGTTGCCGCCACAGCACGAAATATTGTGAAATCCGAAGATTTCCAACAACTGTGGCCAGTAAAGATTTCAAAAAGCACCGATTCAAAATCCAACTGGAAAACTACAGTTGATGGATTTGATGCTGGGCATGTTTATGCTGCTTCAATGGGTGGGCAAGTCACTGGCCGTCGTGCAGGTACATTGGCAAATGAGGGCTTTACAGGCGCTATCATTCTGGATGATCCATTAAAACCTGAGGATGCTTTTAGTAAATCGGCACGTAAGAAAGCCAATCGTAAGATTCTGAACACGGTCAACTCACGTAAAGCCAAGTCAGACACACCAATTATTTTGATCATGCAACGTTTGCACGTTGAAGATCCAACCAATTTCGTAATGACTGGAAATGTGCCAGGTAAGTGGGAGCAGATCTGCATACCAGCTTTGATTGATGATGATTATATCAACCAATTACCAGAGCATATAAAAGCCAAGGTTCCGCGAGATGTTGAACGCGACCCATACGGTCGTCAAAGTTATTGGCCGCTTAAAGAGTCACTTGAATCTTTATTGCAACTGGAAAAAGGTGGTGAAGATAAAGACGGCGCGGCTGTCTCACGTTATACGTTTGCAAGTCAGTACATGCAGAACCCTAAAAAGTTAGGCGGTGATTTAGTTAAGTCTGAGTGGTTCGGGCGTTACTTAGAGTTGCCACTACTTAAATGGCGAGCAATCTTTGCCGATACGGCGCAAAAGATTAAAGAGCATAACGATTTCTCAGTTTTCTTATGTGCTGGTCTAGGGTACGACAACAAGCTTTATATCGTCGATGTACATCGTGGTAAGTGGGAAGCACCAGAGCTAATAAAAGAGGGTAAGAAATTCATCAATAAACATAAAGCGGGTGATACCAAAATCGGGAATCTACGCTATATGGCTGTTGAGGATAAAGCCAGCGGAACAACGCTTATTCAAACTATTTCAAGAGAAACAACTATCCCAATTCGAGCGATCCAACGAGATACAGACAAACTCGTTAGGACTATGGATGTTGTTTTTTATGTCGAAGATGGTTTGGTGATGTTACCCGCTAAAGCGCCGTGGTTATTAAATTACATCGAAGAAATCGAGGGGCTAACTGCGGATATGACACATGACCACGATGACCAGTGGGACCCAACAATTGATGCGATCGAAAATATGGTTGTGAATCCTTACGACCTTTTAGATTAAGGAGAATATCTTGGAAGAGCGCAATCAAACACAAGCGCCAGTCATTGTGAATGATGGTGCTTATGTCAACTTTGTATCTAATCTCAATACAAGCCGTGATAAGTCATCACATGGCCATTTTGCAAAAGAAACTAATCTTACTGATTATGATTTCGAAGCGGTATATCAAGACTGGCTTGCTAAGAAAATTGTCAATCGTCCCGTATTGGATATGCTTCGAGCTGGGTGGTACTTCATTGGATTAGAGGATGGTCAAATAATCAAGATCAGTGATGAAATTAAGCGTTTACGTTTAGTCGAGCGTTTGGCCAAGCTTCTTATTTGGTCTCGTTTGTATGGTCGAGCGTATTTGGTATTTGGATTAGCAGATGGTCTGTCATTGGATCAGCCTTTTGAGATTGAAAAGTTACGACAAGGTGGGCTTCAATTTTTCACAGTTCTAAAGAAATCCAAAGTACAGCCTTTAAATCAGGAATATGTACCTTTAGAGCTGAGCGCAGGTGAACCAGAACAACCAATGTATTACCAAATTAGTAATGGCAATGGTACTCAAAGCAAAATACATCATTCTCGAATCATGTGTGTGAAACACGGCGATGAGGGCGAATCTCTTTTGCTGGCAATCTACTACACATTGCGTAACTACATTGCAACCAATGCAGGCGCAGCGAGTTTAGTACACGAAGCAAAAGTGGATGTGATTCGTATGCCAAATTTAATGATGAATATCGTTAATCGCGCTAAAGAGACAATGGAGCGATTTGGTGCAGCAGCTTTGCTTAAAAGTATTAATGGCATGTTAGTCATTGATAAGGATGAAGAGTATGAGTCTAAGTCTTATACATTTGGTGGCTTACCAGATTTGATGAGAGAGTTTGGCCAACAAACGGCTGGTGCTGCTGACATGCCCTATACATTGCTATTCGGTCAAACCACATCTGGCTTAAACAATAGCGGTGAATTCGATTTGCGAAGTTACTACGATCGAGTCAACACAGAACAAAACTGGACCTTGCGACCCATACTAGAACGGATATTTCCCATGATCTTTAAAAGCCTGCTTGGAGCAATACCAGCAGGCTTTAATTTTGTGTTTTATCCGCTCTGGCAGCTCGATGTAAAAACCCGATCTGAAGTAGAGAAGAACAACACTGAGCGTGACATCAAATATTTAGAGAAAGGGATTATCACTGAGGCAATGATTGCAAAGCAGCTTCAGCAAGATGGTACTTACGACTTTTTAGATGATGCTCATATCCAAGCGCTAGAAGATTTGGCGGGGCAAATAGATGACAATTCTCAGCAACCTTAAGCCGCTAATTCAGCAAGCCCATAAATCAAAGTTAGGACGTAAAGCAAAACCGCAACCTATATTCATTTCTAAGAAAACTGAGGTTGAATATTACAAAGCCCTATTGTCGATAAGTCATTTATGTCAAAAGGGTGTTAAGGATGATATTGAGCCGATGTTGGCTTTCAATATGGGTGATTCAATTGAGATCCATATCGGAGATGGCATATTTTCCAGTGTTAAAAACGCACTGGGAAATCTAAAACAGAAGATCACGAATAGTATTGATCTGATAGCAGCTCAATTGGCTACGCAAATCGTTCTGAAGCAGAAGAAAGCAAGCGATAAGCAAATTGTAGAAATGCTGCAAAAGTCGACAGGTTTGGATTTTACTGGCTTGATGCGAGATGAGGATCTACAAGATGCAGTTGATAGTGCTATTGCTGCAAACGTATCACTGATCCAGTCCATACCTAAGCAATACTTAGATAAAGTTGAAGCCGCCGTACTTGATGGGATACAGACGGGTAAGCGTTCCGATGAGATTAAAAAATCAATTTTGGATATTGGCCATTCCACTGATTCACGCGCTAAGTTAATTGCGGTTGATCAACTTGGAAAAATCAACGGGCGGCTCGCTCAGATCCGTCAGCAAAAGTTAGGTATTACTCATTACACATGGTCAACTAGTCATGATGAACGTGTAAGACATTCGCACCGTTTGCGCGATGGTTTGATATTCGCATGGAATGACCCACCACCAGACGGGCATCCGGGTATTCCGATTCGATGTCGATGTGTACCAATACCTTACACGGCGCATTTATTTGATAAGGATGCAAAGACACCAGAGCAGGCAATGGCAGTTCGAAAAGGGATAAAAACCTTAATTGAGCAGCAAAATGATGATTTGTTAGGTTGGCTGAACAAGAACCAGATTAGCAAAATTGCAAATAGCCTGATGAGCGATAAGAATATTCAAGCCTTAGCTGAAGAATATAATCTTACGTTGCCTGAACAGGTAGCATTGCGACATTACACGGGCAATGGTTACGGCAATTTGAATAGTATGTTGAATGGCTTAATTAATGAGGGCGATCCGCTTTATTCTGAGCTAGTTGCAGCTTCAAAGGTGCTGAGTAGTGCTTTAGATCGATTGCCAAATCACATAGGTGCAGTAGTTCGCCGTACCCGATTGCCAGCGGAGCTTTTAGCTAAACACGAAATTGGTGATACGGTTGAATACAATGCTTTTACAAGCGCGACTTATGGCGATGGTGATGTGTTCGATTTTTATCCGCATCGACTTGTGATACACTCAAAGACAGCAAAGAATGTAAACTTCATAAGTGAATATAAAGATCAAGAGTATGAAGTTATATTCAATCGACCTAAGCGTTTTCGTGTCAAAGATCGCAGAGAGTTCCCTAACGGTGTAGTTGAAATTGAACTATGGGAGATAGATGAATGACAAAATCGATTCCTGGTATTTTAACCTTACCATTAGAAAAGCAGCGTAAAATTGCAAAAGAAGATGGATATGGTGACGATCTGGAAGCATGGCAATCTGAAATGCAAAAAAGCCATGATGAAGCTCAAGCGCATATTGCGAGTCTAAAAACAGTGAGTTATGACAGCCTAACCCCCGAACAAAAACTTACTCAAGATCGATGGCAACGAAAAGTTGATTCTGGAAATCCAGTACAATAAATAACAACGAGCAACTAAACCCACTCATCCGAAGTGGGTTTTTTATTGCCTATAGGAAAGCCAATGAAACGCTATTTACTTCACTTAAAGTTAGGTGACTTTGCACCTGCTCAATCTACAAGAACCCTCACACCAGAGGGTTTTTTATTGTGCAGAGATGCTCGACTCGGCAAAGCGCCACAGGTTCGCCAATACTATGCGGCGGAATTTAATGGCATTGAGGGGTATACGCCTGATCAAGTCATTAATGTCTTTAGTTCAGCCGATGAGCTATTTCGACCTGAAACAATCCAGAGCTATCAGGGTGTAGATGTCACAGACAATCATCCACCGGGTAATGCTGTAAATGCCGCCACATGGAAAACTCATTCAATCGGCACATTATCGAATGTTCGCCGTGATGGGGATTATCTAATTGGTGATTTGCTGATTAAAGACAGTGATGTGATTCAGCAGATCCAAAGCCAAGAACGCTTGGAGTTGTCTTTAGGTTATGGCGCTGAACTTCATTTCATCACTGGTACTGCACCAGACGGAACGCCTTACCAAGCTGAGTTTAAAAACTTCTACGGCGATCATGTTGCCCTTGTCAAATATGGCCGTTGCGGAGGCGATTGCCGCATTGGCGATCAAAACCCAAAACAACCAAATCCAACGGAGAAAACAATGCAAATCATTGTAAATGGCATCCCTTTTGATGTTGCCGATAATGCGGCTTTAACAGCAGCACTAAAAAAAGATCAGGACTTATTAGCATCATTGCAACAAACGGTTAATTCAAAACTCAAAATTGGAGATCAAGAGTTTTCAATTTCAGAGTTGGCCGCCGTTCAAGCTGTGATCGATAAAGTTGTTGCAGATGCAAAAACCAATGCTGAAAAAGTGACGACGCTTGAAGCCAATCAAGTCACTCCAGAAAAGTTAGAAGCATTGGCCAATGAGCGTGCAACTGTAATTTCAGATGCAAAAAAACTCAATGCAAATGTCAAAACTGATGGGTGTTCTTGTGAGCAAATTAAGCGTGAGGCTATTACTGCCAAAGCTGGCGATGCAATCGTTGGCGCTATCTTGGGACAAGTTACGGTTGTCGACGCTAAGCCTGAGCAAGTCGACATGGTGTTTCGTGCGCTTGTTGCAACCAGTGGCACTCAAACCCCGTCAAACCCAATTAATAGTTTCTTTACGGGTGATAGCCAAAATACCCCAGCAGCAGGAGGGAATGGTTCGACACCTGCACAAGAACAGGGCTATGACAAAACAACAGCTTGGAAAAAAGATATTTAAGGAGCTAATAAATGCAGCTTAATTCAAAAGTGGCGGTAGTCGGGCAACGCCTTAAAAGTACGCCTGAAGATGTGCGCTCTATGCCAATGGCAGGCACAGGCACATTAAATGATGGTCAAGTCGCTTGTGATGCAGGTGACGGCGTTCGTTGTTCTATCGTAGGTGGTGGATTACGTCCCATCGGTATCGTTGTACATCAACACATCGGCAAGAACGGTACTGATTCAAATGGCAAAGAAGCATATCAGCAGTACGATGTGCCGCCGATCATGCGAGTCGGTCGAATCTGGGTAAAACCCGCCGTTCCAATTACGGCTACAGGTGGCAAGGTTTACGTTCGCACAGCGAATGCAACTACAAACAACCCATTGGGTTCATATCAAACAAGTGCAACAGATGGCACTGAATTAGTCGGTGCTACTTGGGATTGCATTTCCAATGCTGATGGCATGGCTATTGTTCAATTACGCGGGGCTTAATACATGAATCGTGAACAACTTATTAATCGAAAGCTCGCCCTGTTTGGTGGTGTAGCGCCAATTATGCAAGCTCAGGCGGGTGATGCATTTAATCTTAAAAACTTGGTGACATTGCTTGTTCAGTTAGAAACAAGTAATGAAATGACACCACAAATGACTGAAGCAACTGAATACGCTTCATACATTCCAGTGAAATCAAATTTCCCCGCAACTGTTGGTACCAAGCATACATTACAACGTAAAAACGGCGTAGGTGAAGGTCAGGACCATAGCGGGACAGGCGTTGATATTCCATTAGCTGAAGTATTCTACGACAACGTGGATCTAGGCGTTCGATCAGGTTCAATTGGCTATCAGTATTCGATTCTTGAATTGGCCACAGCATCTCAAGCGGGTATCACCCTTGAAGCTGATAAGATCCAAGCTGCACGTTTGGGCTTTGAAAAGCATATGTCTCGTATTGCTTGGGTGGGTGATCTTAATCTAGGTTTGCGTGGCTTATTTAACCAAACTGGGGTTAATGTTCAGACTGCATTAAAGGCATGGGAAACTGCAACACCAGATGAAATCCTTGCAGATATTAATGACATCTTATCTGATGCGATTGAAGCAAGTGAATTCAATCCCGCAATTACTCCAGATACGATGATCTTACCAACAAGCTTAATGCGCATTCTGACTCAACGACGTATCGCTGATAATTTAGAGACCACCATTTTTGAATGGGTGTCTAAGAATAATTTGCTTGCGCTTGAAGGGAAAAAACTCACTATCCGTGCAACAAGTCGCACAGAGTCGATGGGGGTTGGTGGTATTCGCCGTATTACTGTTTATCGTCGCGATCCAGCATGTATCGAAATGCGTATTCCAAAAGAGTTGGAATTCTTAGCACCTCAGGCTGATGGGCTTGACCTATTCACACCGGGTTATTACTTGTATCAAGGGGTATGGCTCAAACGTGTAGATAGCCTGCGCTATATGGACGTTCCTAAAACTTAATTAACCAATTTATAAATCATGACTAAATAGCCGCAATTAAGCGGCTTTAGTCATTTTTGGAGCAATGAAAATGCCGAAATATACATATCAGGGTGAAATGGGTCGCGTTTCTGCACGTACTGCAGCTGGTCCTGTTGTACTACCGAAAGGCGTAGAAGTAGAAATTACAGATGATCAGCATGAAGCTTTAGCCAATCATCCTTTATTCACAGCTTTAGAAAAATCAGGTGAATTGATCATATCTGAAGTTAAGAAAGCCAAGCCAAGCAGCAAAGCTGATACAGCAGCAGCCAAGGCAAAACGTGAAGCTGAATTGGTGGAAGTAAAAGCCAAATTAACTGAGCTAAATGTCGAATTTAGTGATGATGAGTCACTTGAAGATCTGCAAGCAAAGTTGGTGGCCGCTAAGTAATAAGAGGCTAGATGGCCATGTTCAAAGTAAAAGCTGAAATGTCAGAAAATCCAAGTTGGATTTTAAAACAGTTCCAAAAGCAGGCGAACAAGTTTCTAGGCAAGGTTGAGATCGGCGCTTTTGGGATGCACAGCGGTAAACGTTCAATCACGATGCCAGATCTAGCAGCAATTCATGAATATGGTGCACCTAGCCGCAAAATTCCAGAGCGGTCGTTTCTTCGTGCATCAATCACACTAAACCAAGGCAAATACGGCAAATATTTGTTGGGAGAGGTAAAGGACTTACTTTTACTTAGAACCACTCCTACAAAGATTAAGCAGGTTTTGGGGATGCAAGCTGCGGCAGATGTGCAGATGTACATGGTGAATGGCAAATTTACGCCGTTGAAAGCCAAAACAATCAAGCGTAAAGGTAGCAGCAAGCCATTAATTGACACTGGCCAATTGAGACAATCAATAACATATAGAGTGGTGGATTAAATGTCTTATCTAACACGGGACGAGCTTATCGGTCGTTTTGGTGAAACTGAAATCGTCCGACTTGAACGTAATATTGCCAAAACAGAGGGAGCAAATCCAACAACATCCGTACAAGCCATTTCGGATGCCATAGAAATGGTGAATGGTTATATAGCTGTTCAATATCCCTTACCGTTACCTGTAACAACTGAGCCAGTTAAGCGTGCCGTTGCTGTAGTCGCAAGATATTACTTGTATAAGGATAAGCCTACGGACATTGTGCGGCTTGACTACGAAGATGTGTTGAGTTGGCTTAAAAACATTGCAACTGGCAAAGCTGTTTTGAATTTTCCTGTGCAGGATGATCAACCTACACACCTGTTTGGTACTGGAATATTTGTGGTGTAACTATGACAGTAATTAAAGACTATTTTGCAGTTGAGCCAATTCTAGTTGAGAAAATTCAAACAGCAATGACTGAATTGGTTGAGGTCAACACTCCATTTACCATAGAGGCAATGCTCGAAGCCTCAAACAATGCGCCGTCAGTAAGTGTGATTTATTTCGATGACCGAATTGGTGATAGCGCGAGTAATGGAAGTTCGGCAACAGTATTTCAGCAATGGTTAGTCGTGTTGTGTATTCGAGATGCGGGCGCTCAATTGCAAAATACAAACTCACTGCGTAAAGAAGCAGATCCATTCATTCGAAATCTACTGGACACATTGCAGGGCTTCAATCCTCAAGTAGCAGGTTATCGAATGTTTAAACGGGCAAATTCACCAGTGCGAATTGGAAGCTCACCGGGATTTGCATATTTTCCACTGATGTTTGAAATTCAAATATTTACATGAGGTATTTATGGATAAGCAATACAAAGCTTTGAAGCCAATCGGGCGATGGGCAAAAGGTGAAATTATTGGATCTTTGCCAGCTGAGCAAATTATTCAGTTAGAACGAGACGGAATTATCGAAGTCTTAGAAGAAAATGCTCATGTTGAGCAAACGCCTAAGGTTGAGGTAAAGCAATCAAACAAAAAACAGGTAGGAGAAAATAATGTCGAAGCCTGATTTACTTTCGCTGCAGGGCGAGCTGTGTTTAGCAAAAATTGTGAACGGCGTTGCGGGTGCACTACTACCCGTCGGGAATATGCCAACGCTAAAACTAAAAATTTCATCTGATAAAGTAGATCACTACGACAGTCGTTATGGTCAACGTGCTAAAGATGCAACGCTTTACAAGCAAACGGGTGTTGATGTTGATGGAGAGCTCGATACAGTTAATAAAACTAGTTTAGCGCTTGTGATGAGTGGTAATAGTATTAGCATTGCATCGGAAACCATCACTGATCGCTCACTTGGCACTGTTACGGTTGGAAGCATTATCGACTTAGGTTTGCGCAATCTAACGGGTGTAACGTTCAAAGATGGATCTAATGCCGATATTGATTCAAGCAAATATATTCTTGATGCGGTGTATGGAACGGTAGAATTTGTTCAATCTGTTACTGGCGCGGTGAAGTGGTCAGGAACTGCTGCTGCCAAGACACGAACCACTATCGCAAATAACACTGGGTCTGAATATAAAGTCTTGTTCAAAGGTATAGATACGATTTCAGGGGATAAAGTCGTGGTTGAGTTGCACCGCTTAACGCTATCACCAGAGACTGAATTCGATCTTATCAATGAAGATTTTAATAAGTTTTCTATTACTGGCAGTTGCATGGCTGACAATAGCAAAGCCAACGATGCTGAATTAAGTGTCTTTGGTCACATCGAACGTTTTTCAGTAACAGCTTAATAATACTTACAGGCACAGGGGCGCATTAGCGTCTTTTTTCGTGCCTGTAATTTTAGGATTCTTTCTATGAATGACTTTTTTCTTTTAAACAATAAATCATTGCCTTATAAATTTATTGATCAGAATATTGAGATTAAGCAGATCCAAGTCAAGAACTTAAGTCGCTTTGCTCAATTTGCAGATCCGATTAAAAAGCTAGAAAGTTATTCAGTAGAAACAATCACGCCGTTAATTGAAACCAATATTATTCAAATCATGGGTGTATTTTCGTTAGCAACCACACTGGATGCTAATTATTTTGCAGACCGTTTAGAGAACACGGAAGCTATTGCAGATCTGGTTTTAAATATCATTCAAGTGAATGAGGATTTCTTTAAGAAAGAACCTACGGGCGAAAACAGTAAAGATTCCAGTTGGTTTAATGCGATTTCTTATCTTATTAAGCATGGCCATAGAGAAGAAGAGGTTTTGAATATGTCCTATGGCGCATTTTTGAAATACATTGAAGCGGCTCAAAGAAATGAGCGACAAAATATTAAAAATACTGCAGTAGCTGTAAGAATGGCTATGAATACAAGCAAGCAAGACTGGGATAAGAGCATTAAGCAATTAGAAAAATGATGGAAAATCTTTTAATGACTTCATTTAGACCATTTGCTAAATTAATTGGAATTAAAAACAACTGGTTTAATAAATGAAATACTTATTATTGGGAATTTTTTCAATTTTAATTTCTGCAAATGTCTTCGCTCGCGATACAAATTCAATGCGTACAACCACTGAAGCTATTTTCATCGGTGATACTGAGGAAATGTTAATTAGCAAAATGGGAAAAGCAAAGCCGAGATATTTTGTTTATGAAGATGGCAATTTTGTTTGTGCAACGACAGAGTATAAGTACGATATTGATATGCAAGAGTACAAAGTATATTTGTGTAGAGGCAAAATTTTTAAAATTGATGTGAAGAATAAGTGAGATAAGAAAAATGAAAAAATTAATAGTCGCATTTGTTGTTTTTTCTTTATTAGTAATGGGTTATATGTATAAATCCAATAAAGATAAGGAGTCTGAAAAACAAAAAATTAAAAATATTGAGTTAATTAAATCTAAAACTCAAAGATTAAAAGATGAAGAAATTGAAAAGCTCGCAGTTTCAAGTAAATTAAGCCCTTCCGATCAGAAGTTTTATAGGGAAATTGGCGGGAAATGGTCTGATGCTTTATCTTTGGCAGGTTCAACACCAAGAATTGGTTTGGCAACTCCAATACAAAATCTACAAGCTATTAAAAGAGAATTGGAAAGCAAACAAACTAATACTGATTGTGAACAATTTTTGAAAACAAATTTGTTATATTCATATGAATATATAATAAAAAGTTTTCTTGGTTTTATGCAGGATAATGAATCGTCTTCTAAAGAATATATGAATGAAGGAATGACCTATATGGATAATTCTATTTTTTTAATTGATTACTGCAAGGCAGATAAAGCAACTAAATAATATACAAGTTATTTAAAACCCATAACTATGGGTTCCAAAAATTTAATGTATCCACCATCTGGTGGATTTTTTTCGCCTAAAGGAAAGTTGTATGACAACCAATAGTTTAGATTTTTTATTAAATTTACGTGCAAATACGACTGGATTTGATCAAAGCATAGAAGGTTCTAAATTTGTAGTAAATGCACTTGTTGGTGCTATGGCTGCTTTGGGTATGGGATTGGGGGTAAAAGAATTAGCTGAAGCAGCAGACAGTTATGCAGTGCTGTCGGCAAAAATCCAACAATCTACCAAAGACACTGGGAACTTTGAGCAAGCCATTGCAGGTGTACACCAAATCGCTTTGCAGACTAACTCAAGTCTTGATGCAACAGGCGATCTTTTCACTAGATTAAATACTGTTGCTAAAGATATGGGCAAGTCTCAGCAATTCGCCTTGGACATGACGAGTACAGTCACAAAAGCAATTCAATTGGGTGGTGGTTCAGCACAAGCAAGTGAAGCGGCGGTACAGCAGTTCATTCAAGCAATGCAGGGTGGGGTTCTTCGCGGTGAAGAGTTTAACTCCATTATGGAGAATGGCTACGGCTTAGCTGAAGCATTAGCTAAAGGTTTAGGAGTTACAACTGGCGAACTACGCAAGATGGCTGAAGCCGGCGAGCTATCTGCGGAACGTGTACTTGCAGCTTTAGCTAAACAAAAAGCGGGTGTGGATGCTCAGTATTCAGAAATGCCATTAACTATAAGCAAAGCACTTCAAAAAATTGCAACATCCTGGCAAATCCTAATTGGTGAGATGGATCAAGCGAATGGCGCAAGTGCAACAGTAGCTCAATGGTTATCGGTACTAGCTGATAATTTAGATATTGTTGAAGTTCTTCTAAAAGACATTGGTTCAGGATTTGTATGGTTTGGTGATCAACTGAAAAAGATTGACCCTCAGACTATTGAAGCACTTAAAACTGCATTGTTATCTGCATATGATGCGATTAAATCACTAGGTTCTACAATTGGAACAATATTTGAAACTACAGGAGATGTTCTTAATACAGTTCTGGGGCAAATTTTTAATTTTAATAGTGGGATTGATTCTGCATCTGATAATACAAATGGTTTTACTAAGGCTCTTCAGGCTGTAAACGTTGTAATTGGATTTCTAAATGATGGGTTTAAAGGTATTACAATAGCTATAGACCTTATCACAGGCGGGTTATACAGTGCGGCTGGTGCATTTAGTTACTGGATATCACGTCTTACCTTTGGTCAAGTATCGGCAGAAGCATATGAATTATTTGAAACACTAACTGCAAAGTCAGAAGAGTTTTATCTAAAGGCAGAACAGAATGCCCAAAAATTCCAGTCAGCAGGTGTTGAGGCGATTCGTCAGATAGGCTTAAGCCAAGAAGAAAAGAATGCTGAGAGAATTGCAAATAACGAAAAAACGTTGGCAGAAATTACAGCCCAAGAGGAAAAACATGTTGCTGACTACAAGGCAATTAGTGATGAGCGAATAAAGTTACAACAGACTTTGCTTGAGGCAAGAAAATCAGGCGATCAAAATGCGATTGATGCTGCAATTGCAGGATTAGCCGAGCTCGATAAGAAAGAGAAGGAATATCAAACCGAAAGTGAGAAAATTAAAAAGGCAAAGATAGAAGCAGCTCAGGCAGTAGCAGATGCAACTATTAAATCAGCCGATGCCGCTGGACAAGCATCATTAAAAGCATTGAACGCACAACTTGCAGCTCAAGGTTTAAAGGCTGAATTTAATAGCGCTGGAAAGGTTATTATTTCAGCAATGGAGGAATCTAGCACTGCCGTTCAAAACTTTGATTCACGCCTGGCTGCTGGGCGAAAAGGTGCTGCCGCATTAGGTATAGATATTGATGTGGCACTTAATAAAGTATCTGAAGGGTTTAAAGAAAAAGGCAGGGCATTTGATGACTTTACAAACAACTTAGAGTTGATGGGGGCAACAGGAAAACAGGCGGCAGATTTAACTTATACAGCATGGCAAAAATGGGCGGATCAAGCAAAAAGCCCAGCTGAAATTGATGCAGCTAAAGCCAAGTTAATTGAGTTTGAAAAACAAGGTGTTTTATCTGCTAAGCAAGTAGAAATGGGTATGCGTTACCTTGATGAAGTGAATGGTAAGTTGCCTGCTAATATTTCTGAGGTTGAAAAAGCATACAAATTACTTGGTATTACATCAAGAGAGGAAGCTAATAAAATGGCAGATTCTCAATTGAAAGCATTTAATGTGATGATGAATAGTGGGACAGCATCAGCAGAAAACATCAAACAAGCATTAATCAATATGGCTGATAAAATCTATGCATCTGGTGATGCCGCAAAAATTGCATGGTATGAAGCTCAACTTTCAGCAAATGGACTTCAATCATCCGTTGATAGTTTGGGCAAAGCATCTGTTAAAACAATGGATGATTTATCCGACTCAGTTGATCGCGTAGGTCGAACAGCAAGGGGTTCTGCGGCTGATGGATTCCGTGAATTGGGTCGTATTGCGAGAGAAGAAGCAAAAACCAGCCTGCAGGAGTGGGAAGATGCAATGGCGAAGATTAGTGCAGAGCGGAAGGCTAAAGATGCTTCAAATAACCGTGGCTTATCAGATCTGCAAGGCGGCATCGATCAAATGGCTGAAGATTATTACAACCGACTTGTTGCAGCGGGTATGAATGCAAGCCAAGCGAGAGACAAAGCCGATAAAGCGAAATATAGCTTAGCAGTCGAAACGACTAATTCGCTGAAAGGTGGAACCACTACTGGCTTGAATACGACTAAACAAGAAATGGAGAAAACACTCGCATACTGGGAAAATAAAAATTCGAGTAATGCTGGTGGTGGATCTATTTCCAAAGGTGGCAATAGCAAAGCGCCTGTAATCTCTGCACCCCAAATCAACAATAACACCCCAAATATATCAACCTCAAATCCCAAAACAGTTAATTATAAAATCGATTTTGGTGGTAAGTCTCTGGAATTGCTAGGAGATCCTTCACAACAAAATTTAATGAATGACTTTTTAACTGAGTTGGAGCAATTAAACAGGGCTAGATAATGAAGTTTAAACGCAATTTAACAAATGAAACCGTCCCACTTGAGGACGGTTTTTTATGGTCTGATGAATTTACTTGGAAACCAATTGAACAAAATCAAGAACGAGCAATTGACGGAACTTTGATTGTTCAAGAGGGCAAGAAGAAGTCCGGTCGACCAATCACACTTTCGCCACCAGGGGAACAAGGCTGGATTAAGAGATTTGATCTTTCAATACTTAAGGACTGGTCAGCACTGATCGGCGAGCAATTCACCCTTATTTTTGAATATCCACACGATACGCGTCAATTCAATGTGATTTTTAATCATGCTGAGGGTGCGATAGATGCCAAGCCAGTGATGGGTTTTCCAACTGTATCAGATGGTGACTACTACGAAGTGACTTTAAAGTTTATCGAGGTGCCAAATGCCGATTGAGACCAATAACCTAGTTTTATATAAGTCTGAGCGTTTGACAGATACTTCAGACGGTGGCGGTAAGTATTCTGGCCAGATCGTAGTAGATGGTGAGAGTAACAATCTTTTTCCTGATGTATCGGAACTAGATCGAACTATGGGGCGTGTATCACTTCGTAAAATATTTCCAGCCATCAATAACAACGACACTGAAAGCCTAATGGGCTCAACCGTATTCATTTCAAAAAATCCCGAAGATCCGAATGTTTCAGCGTTATTGTTCAGTACCGAAAGCCATACAGATATGCGTTCTAGTGCAGCCAATCGGGTTGAAAATTACTTGGCCAAAGGTGGCCAAATAGCAGGGACACCACTTGATACGCTTTGGCAGGGTATGAAAGTCATACAAGTTGCGATGTTTAAAACGGATACTGAAAGCAGTGTCGGTGATACGATTGTACTTGTTTCAAATGAGGGCTTATCAACTGAGTTTGAGCAATATGTGCGACTTACAAAAGTTGAAACACGTCTTGCAACGATGATGGTGGATGGCAATCAGGTTGAATATAAGTTGGGTACATATTCGATTAATGATCCGCTTGAGCGTGATTTTATCGGGTTATCAGCATCACAATGGTACAAAGGCTCTAAGTCACCAACGAATATTCGGGATACGATCGTTGCAGATACGGGCAAGTATTATGCAAGTGTCAAAATTGCCGATGATGTTGCTGTAAATAGTTTTACGATCCAAGCGGCATCGATCTTTTCTCAGTTGATTCCATCTTCACAGACAGAAACGCCGTTAATTGATTTAAATGCATTAAGTGAGAATATTGCATTGGTTGCGGGTAATAGCGGAACCATTACAGCGCCGTTTACGACTAATGTGAACACGAATCAGAGTTTATACATTGGTTCGAGTGTTTTACCCGGTTCAATTGCATTCACCTTATTTGGCCAAGCGATATCAGACAATGGCGGGACCTTGCGTACTTTATCAGGTACTCAAATAGGTACGATCGACTATCAAACGGGTCATATCGTTTGGACCAATGCAATTGGTACGGGAACGGTATCAATCAATATCACATTTAAGCCCGCAGCGATGCCAACTCAGCCTTTTGAGTCTTATGCCTTGCCAGTGACCGCAAACAATCAAGGAACCAACTGGACTGGTGTTTTATTGCCAATTCCTGCACCGGGTGCGCTGTCAATTTCTTATATGGCGCAAGGTAAGTTTTATACACTTAAAGACAATGGTACTGGTCGCTTAGTCGCGGCAAATGATTCGATCGGCACGGGTAGCATCAACTATCAAACAGGATCTTGGTTATTAACGGCAGGGGCATTGCCTGATGTTGGCACGCCAATTCTGTTGTTATGGGGCACACCGATTGCAACCTTTGCCCGTGTAAATTTGCCTGTGTTACCTGCGGCGATTGAATTTGATTTAGGGCAAGCTGCAATTGCGGCGAGTTCTATTTCGGTTACTTGGACCTTAGACGGTGTTTCTAAAACAGCTTCTAGTAATGCTTTGGGTCAATTCACAGGCGATGCCACTGGTAGCATTAATTATGCTACGGGCTTGGGCAAATTAATTCCGAATAAGTTACCGCAGAAAAACACGGCATTTAATTTTGTATTTAATTATGGCGATCCTAAAACACAGACAGTATCAGCGGTGACACCAGATCTAAGTCAAAAACTCAGCTTTACCATTGGTACAGGGTCAGCGATTCAACCGAATAGCGTAGAGCTACAAATACCTGTGTCGAGCGGTGTGGGTTCAACGGTATTTCAGACAGTCACCGTGTTTGATGTGCCTATAAATTCTACTACAGGGAATCTGGTTGATCGTTTGGGTAATGTGCAAGGCAGCATTACTTATGCCACGGGTGCGGTTGAAGTTACACCAGTTCTAAATGTAACCAGTTGGCAAACCATTTATACACCGCAAACTTATTATGTGAGCGCTTAATATGACAGAAGCAGTTAAGTTGCCGCAAAGCAGCGCATTAGAGTTAGTTTCAGCACAGTTAAAAGCATTTTCAAATGTTGATGTGCAAGTAAATTATAGAGATACATCCGGTACAAATGCAGGTACCAAACAAGTCACCGTATCAAAGCTTAACTTTGATTTAACCCAAGGATTTAATGAACAGATACTCACTGGATCAGTTCGTTTTAAAGCAGGATCTGATACGTTTATTGATCGAAATGGTTTGATCTATCGCAATATAGATCCTGCAACTGGGAGCGGAACACAGTCTGGTACTATTCAATATGGTACAGGTATCATTGATGTTGATAGTTGGACCCCAAGTGTTGATAACAATTTGACGCTGCAGTCTTTAACGACAACAACGGATATGCCACCGATTCAGCATGTCAGCTTTCGTACCCCGACAATTCCAATTCGACCCGGTTCTTTAACTGTAGTTGCTGCAGCAATGGCAGGCGGGCAACTCACGCTTACAGCCGATAATGTAGGGGTGATTGAAACAGCACAAGCACATGGTTTGATTAACTACGATATTGGCTTTGTTGATATTTACTTTTACACTAAGACTGAAATCACAAGCGAAAATCGTGGTGAGATAGAGGCGCAAGACTGGTACTTGCCTGAACTTGAGTATGTTGAAGCGAGTAAAACCTATATCAATGTGCCGTACTGGATAGATCCTACAAGCGTTCGTTATAACGCTGTGGCTTATACCTATATTCCGCTTGATTCCGAAATACTGGGACTGTCTGCTACGCGATTGCCGCCCGATGGTCGGGTTCCTATTTTTCGAGTGGGTGACATTGGCGTGATTGCTTCATCTAAGCTGCAAACGCTACCAAGCCACGTGGCAGGGCAAACATACGATCTGAATGATCAGCGTATTTCGTGGTGTGAGCTTGAAGATAGTCATGGAACCAAGGTTCCTTATGATATGTACACCATTGATTATGATTATGGCAAAGTAACTTTAAGCGGTGACTTTGCTTTGAATGCATTGGTTGCACCTATCTCAGCAGCGTATCGTTATCAAGACATTGGCTTAATTAACGATGTACAGATCAATGGCCAAGTGACTTTCACAAAGCCAGTCACTCATAACTATGATGCCGATAATTCGATTGTTGGATCTGTTGTTGTGGTGGGTGATATGTTTAGTCGCTACACATCGAAGTTTGTGCAAGGTACTTGGAATAGCGTGTGGGATGATAGTCCGGCTGGCCAGCCGATCACGCCAAACTACAACGATGCTTTGAATCCTGTCCAAATTACCAATAAGGGTGCTATTCAGGAACGTTGGGCAATCGTTTTTACTGACACGACAAACTTTAGAATTATTGGCGAGGTGTCGGGGCAGATTGGAACGGGCAATGTAAATGCTGATTGCGCACCAATCAATCCCATCACCAGTGCGCCGTATTTCACAATTAAAAAAGAGGGTTGGGGGACAGGTTGGGTAAGTGGAAATGTCTTGCGATTTAACACCATCGCAGCCATGTATCCGCTTTGGTGTATTCGTACAGTGAAGCAATCCGAACCAACCACTTTGAGCGATAACTTTCAAATTATGTATCGCGGTGATATTGATCGCGATGTGTAAAGTAATTAAATCTAAGGGCTGCATATGCAGCCTTTTTTATTGAGTATAAGAAATGGTCGCAAGTACAGATATTAAGTATTACGTGCATACCAATACTAATGCACCGCAATTAACCAACAATTTTGGCTGTATGATTGATGTGCTTGATGCATGTCTTGTTAATGGTTTTGGCTCGCAAACAGTTTCAACACTTACAGCTAGTGGAACAACAGTCACAGCCACCTTTGGTTCTGCTCACAACTTTATGCAATATCAAGTGATCAAGATTGCAGGTGCGACACAAACCGAATATAACGGTGAGTTTCGTATTTTGACTGTGCCAAATGCCAATAGCATTACCTTTCAACTTGCAGCAACACCAAGTGTAAATACAGCAACGGGCACAATAAGTTGTTCTCTACCTGCATTGGGCTGGCTAAAGCCGTATAGTGGAACTGGTAAAGCAGCTTATCGCTCAGCGAATACTTTGCTTGCATCACGTCCATATCTACGAGTTGTTGATGCACTTGATGCTGCATATACATCGACTTATGCTAAATATGCCAAAGTGGGTATCGTAGAAGATATGACCGGCATTGATGCCATGTCAGGCGTTCAAGCACCCTACGATATTGCAAATCCTGATAAGAACTGGGTTGGGACAGGAAGCGGAACAAGTGGTGTCAATGGGTGGGCACGTTGGTATTATGCAGCTAGTAATTCAGTTTCAGGTGGGTTGGTTAACTCTCAAACACCGGCAGCTGGTAATCGACAGTGGATCTTGGTTGGGAATGGGGATTATTTTTATATTATTCCCACAACAACAGTAACATCGGCAACTGTGAACACACAACATGCGTCAGCCTATGGATTTGGTGCATTTAAGTCGCTGCTAAATGCCGATAATAGTTGTACGTTCCTACAATCTCATCTAACGCTCAGTAATAATGGTGGGTCTGTAAGTGTAAATTTTGGTCTGGTTTCCTCATCAGCGAGCAGTTCGTTATTATTGCTCAGGGATTATGCACAAAGCGCCAATTATAAAACTGCAAACTGTTTATCTTTAAGTTCAGATACTGCAGGCAGTGGGGTTAATAACGTAATTGGTGCATCAACTTTAACGAATACCGCACCGTTTGCCCCAGTTTTTATTAAAGAAGATACGACAAACGTTTTGCGGGGACAAATCAAGAACTTATATTGGTTGTTTCAACAAAAACCGTATTCAAACTTTCAACTGATAGAGAAAGATGGTGCCCTATATATCGCTGCATTCATCGCATCAACTTCAAATCTAGGTCAGATCGTTCTTAAAATTGGAGATTTATGATGCTTTTAGATCTTCAGGTTAAACAAGCAATTTGTCCAAGTGATTTGATATTAACAAGTGATATTGGCTTAGCAATAAAAGGACAAGTCAAAGAGCTGAATATCCCGTTTCCTTGTCGCTTGAGACTGTTTGAGCGTGCATCCGGGCGATTGATTTCTGAAGTGATGACCGATCAAAGCGGAAATTATGTTTTTAATCATTTGACCGCAAATAAGTTCTTTATTATTGCTCATCATCCTTTAAATCAATATAACGCTGTTATCGCAGATCTGGTGGTGCCAAAATGAGTGTGATTCCATCTGTGGCCGCTGGCTTAGCACAATTGCAAGCATTGGCAACATTCTTAGATACAGGTAGCGGTAATGCTACTTTTTCTTTTTATAACGATTCAAAACCAAGTAGTGTTGCAGTGGCTGCTAATCCAAGTGCGAGGCTAGTATCTCTATCATTGACCAAGCCTTGTTTTAAAGCATTGAACGCTGACAACATCGAGCTAAATCCAACGGATGCAGCAACTGTCACCAAGACTGGTACCGCAATATGGGCTCGGCTTTACAATGGCAATGGGGATGCAGTAGCAGATTTTACAGTAGGTACGGATATTACATTAGCAAATCCAAGTTTAGCGCTTGGCAGTACCTTGATGATTAATTCAATTGTGCTTCGTCCGTCCACGTAAAGAGGTGTGCATGTGTCAAATTACATCCCACCTGATAGCTATAATGTTGATCTAAATTTCAATGAAGTCGCTGGCACAGTTGATGCGCATAATGTCGTTCTAAATTTCGGTGCTGATGAAGTCATTACAGCGAGTATTGATGCGGTAATTTCAACTGCACTTATTGCAGAAATTACAACATTACAAGGTAGTGTTGCGCAAATCGATTGTGTAGTTGCAACGGATTTAAATGCTGAGATCAATGCAGTAGTTTCTAGTCAATTTTGTTCGATTGATGCTGTGATTAATACTGGGTTCATTTCTACTGTCGGCACTCATTTCGATATTAATTTTGTTCGTGGTCTCAGTCATTTAAGTGGTTTTAGTTATCAAAATGCTTTGCCTGCATTACTTGAACAACATTTGAGATTTGGCAAACCAGCTTTTAAGGCGCATAACAGCGCCTTTATTTTTGAGTGTGGTTTAAGTTTATCCAATACGGTGAGTACTGGATTTGATAAAACTTTACAGCTGCAGCAATCGGTTAAATCTGTCTTTGAAGAAAAAACAAAGCTTTCGAGTGACTATCAAATCGTGTGGCAAGAGAACGATAAACGTTTTATTGCTAAAACCACGGTATTTGAAGAGTCTGAAAAGTTGTTAATCAATCGGCAGACTGACTGGGATGAAATGATTAGAAAGCGTAAGAAAATTATCTTTAGTCATGAAGTCGCGGAAGTTTTTGAAAAGCGATTCACGTTCAAACACGATAAAGGTTTAGAGCTAGTTACTACCGACTCTATTCCGTGGGAAGTAGCGAGAGCTGTTTATTACCGCAAATCCTCTGTAGATCCAATTGAGCCGCAACCAAAGCCTGAATATGTCGGCTCAACAGATCTTAATTTCATTTGTCAGTGTCATGACATTGATTCACACAATCTCATTTTAAACTTTGGTGCTGATCAGTGCTTGCCCAACCTTAAGCCTGTTGATTGGTGGTATATCGTGAATGATTTAAAAGTAACGCGTCTGGATAACGGGCAAGAAATTCAGGTCAACAACGGTGATTATCGTTGCGATCGTAGCTCGTGGTGTTGGTCTTACAATCTAACAATTCCATTTTACGAGAAGTCAAAGTTAGAACCGATTGATGGCCAACCCGTGATTTTAAAAATTATGGTCAACGGCAATGAGCACCGCATGTTGCTAGAGAACATTTCACGCTCGAGACAGTTTGCAAAAGAGGTGTATAAGCTTTCTGGCCGTAGTCCAACCGCTTTACTTGATGCGCCATATTCGCCAACACGTTCTTTTACCCAAGAGAATGAGCGAACATCAGTACAACTGGTACAAGCAGAGCTTGACCGTGTAAATAGCGACATTGTGTTGAATTGGGAATTGATCGATGCGCTTGGTTGGGTATTGCCTGCAAACAGCCAGAGCTATTCAAACCTGACACCAATTGCCGCAATTAAATTGATAGCGGATGCAGCAGGTGGTTTTATTTACAGTGAGCCGAACAGCAATACATTGACGATTAAAGCCAAGTACAAAAAGACCTTTTGGGATTCGATTGCAATTGATGAGTATGATCGGGTGATTCCTGAATCGGTCGTGACGGATCTCTCCACTGATTATGCACTTTACCCGGATTATAACGGTGTGTTCTTAACAAATGATCGAACAGGTGAAACGGGTACGGTAAAACGGCGTGACACGGCAGGTGATGTAAAGCTTGAGCCGATCAATAACCCACTTTTTACGTCTGTTAGTGCGATGTATGAAAAAGGACGAGAAGTTCTGGCCAAAGCTGGCATGGTAGAGACACATAGCTTACTGATGCCAATCACTCAAGAAATCGGGCAGTGTTTACCGGGTGAATTAACAGCCTTTAATGGCGACTGGTGGGGCATTACCGATGGTGTGAGCGGATCTTTTAGCTATGAAAAAGTCACTCAAACCACATCTATAGAGAGGGTGAATCGTGAGTAATGCATTATCAAGACTATTAGATTTACTGCCTAAAACGCCTGAATTTATAGCCACGGTGCAAAATGCTGATCATCCAAACTACAAGGTATTGGTTGTGGACGGGACAGGGCTAGTACTGTGTACCAGTTCAACACGCTTCAACGTAGGTGATCGAGTTTATATCAGTGGAAATGAAATAAAACGAAGTGCGCCAACGGGCGCTGTATATCAAATCGAAGTGTAACTTTAAAACAAATTAAGCCGCCGTTTTTGGCGGTTTTTTATTATCTGGAGAAACAGAAATGCATGAACAACTTTCAATTAAAGCTTTGCCTTGGTTCATTAAAATTTTAGCTGCAGTGGTTGGGGCGATATTTGCACTCACTTTATCTGGGGACATCGACAAAGAGGGGCGAATTAAAATCAATGTTAGTGTGATTATGAAATTCGTTTTTAGTGTAGCTATTAGTTTATATGGAGGTTCAGCTTTCATTGAATACTATGAATTAGCAGCGCATTACTCGCATATGGCACAAGGTTTTGTCATGTTGATGTTTGCAGTTTTCGGAATGCTATGCATCGGTATCCTGTATCAAGCTGTACAGCTTATGAAAGGTAAGTCACTTGCTGAAATCATAGTCGAAGTGAAAGAGACGTTTAGTTCTATTTTTAAATAACGGTGATCCTGTTAATACCACCTACGGGTGGTTTTTATCGAATTTTATTTGACTTATTATATTTAACGTTGTTTAGTATTAATTAAAAAATAATTATTCATTAAAAGAAAGAGGTAGCTATGAGAATTTTAATTTTATTACTTACTTTATGTCTTGTTCCAGTTTTAGGTTTCTCAGAAGATAAGCTTTCTATAAAGGATTTAACTTTAAAAGAATTGGAAGACAGTAAGAAATATGGAGGCATTCCGAAAGATTCAGTTAGTTCTACAATATTAACTATACCATTTGATTCGGGTGATAGTAGTGGTATAAATAAAATCAATGTGTTAAGGATAGGAAATCCAGATCTTCTTGTTTCTGTACCTAAACTAAATTTACCTAATATTGATACATTAAAAAATGGTGTGGTAATTGAAGATAAAGAAACATCTGAACTAAGAGAATCTTATTTAAAAAAACAAATTAAATATACAGATCAATTAATGGAGAAAAATCTTGCTGTTTTGGAGTGGCAATTATTTGCTTCCAATATCATCTTATGGATGGTTGTTGCTTTAGTATTTAGCGGTATCTTGTTTTCTGCATATCAATTAATAAAAGGAGCTTCAACAAAAGATTTTGGAGAAAATACAGCGGAATTTGATAGTCAAAAAATAAAGGTTACGTCTTCTGTTGTAGGTATAGTAGTACTTACTATATCCCTTACATTTTTTTATCTATTCATAAAAGAAGTCTACAATATTAAAGTATTGGATTATATTCCTACTGAAACTAAGGAAAAATAGTCAAAATATTTATGTGATTTTTGATGTATAGAGAAAATTTTAATGCTTAGAGGATATTAAACCTCTATTTCATTATAAATAACACTAACAATATAAATAAGGTGAATAGTATGACAAAAATAGGGCAAGCTAGTTTAGGTGAAAATGGTAAAATCTCTGGTGGGATAGCTGGAGATAATACTGGAAAAGAAGTCTATATCAGTAATTATAAAGTGCATAGTAAAGGTTGGAGAGTTCTTAGAGCTCAAAATGATGCTGTAGCTAAGGGTATAGCAGTAGCGATGGAAGCAGCATGTAATAATGATTTGATTGGATATGATCAAATACAAAGGAATACTTTATATGACCTAATAGTAGATGATAAATTTGATCCTAGTAAGGCAGATCAACCATGTGAAACCGACTGTTCTGCTTTGGTACGAGTTTGTATACTTTATGCACTCAGAAAAAATGGAATCTCAAATTTAATTGAAGAATTCTATACTGGAAATCAAGCTTCTATATTGCTGAAAACAAAATTATTCACTGAAATGCTAGGTGATATTTATACAACCCAACCAGATTATTTAAAAAGAGGAGATATTTTAGTTACTAAAACAAAAGGTCATACCGTAGTTGTATTAGATGATGGTGACAGTATTAGTTTGGGTAAGGATATTCAGGATACCTATGCTCTTGGTGAACGTGAATTAAAAAATGGTTCTGAAGGGCGAGATGTACAACAATTACAAACTCATTTAATTGAATTGGGGTTTGAGTGTGGTAAATGGGGTGCAGATGGTGATTTTGGAGATTTAACTGAAGTAGCATTAAAAGGATTACAAAAATACCTAAATTACTTAGGAAATATAGGGGTATATGACTTAAAAACACATGAATTATTAATGAATAAATTAGGTGAACAAGAAGTAACTGATTCAATGTCGAAAGGTACTAAGCGGGTTAAAATTGTCGGGGGAAATTGTTATATTCGAGAAGAACCTAATAAAAGTGCTAAAGAATTAGGTATTGCTAAATTGGGTACTGAATATGAATTGTTAAAACAATCAGACACTGGTTGGATCGAAATAGATATAGGATTAGAATCTAAAACAGGTTGGGTGTCTGGAAAATATGCTGAGCTAATCGGAATCGCCCATGATATTTCTGATTCTAGTATGGTGATCAGTTCTAATGGGATTAAATTAATCTCTGAATTTGAGGGCTGTTATTTAGAGGCTTATTTATGCCCTGCGAAGGTTTGGACAATCGGAATAGGAACAACAATCTATCCTAATGGTATTAAAGTAAAGGATGGAGATACTTGTACGCTTGAACAAGCGAATGAATATCTCGCTCACGATATGAAAGAATTTGAAAAAACAATCAATAACTTTGTGAAAGTTGATCTCACTCAGAATCAGTTTGATGCTCTTGTCTCACTAAGTTACAACATAGGATCAAATGCATTTAAAAATTCGACATTGCTCAAAAAGCTAAATAATAAAGACTATCAAGGTGCAGCTGATCAAATTTTAGTGTGGAATCGTGGCGATGGAAAAGTTTTAAAAGGTTTGGTTCGGCGTCGTGAGGCTGAGAGAGCATTATTCTTACATAAGTAATCAGAGATTCTTTTAAAAATTCAAATGCTTATTATCATCATTGATAGTGAGCATTTTAATCTTATTTAAATTCATTTCTACTACTTGATTTATATGAATTTAAATTTAATATAAATTTTAATTATGGATAAAAAAATGTTTCAATCAATCCTTACAAAGATTAAATCAATAGGACGTGCATCTACTCCTAAAAAGAAAAGCAAATACTTAGGTAATCAGCCATATTTAGAAGAAAAGGCAAGACCTTTTGGTAAAGATGAGCTAATAGCTGCGAGAAAGGGGTACATGTATGTAACGGCAGCTGCATTATCTTTACAGGGAGATGGACAAGAAGACAAAGACCATTGGATTGAAATACCAACTCGCTTAAAACCGATTCAACCAGATCCATTTATAGGCAGCAAGGGATTTCAAGCAAGAGTTTTCTTATTACATGATAAAAATAATTTTGATCAAATTGAGGCATTGGTTATTGCCTATACTGGTTCACAAATGAATAGTATTCAGAATATTTGGTATGATTGGATTGTTGCTGATTTTTTAGGTGGTCAATCACAACACGAACAAGCTCGTGAGCTACTTAAATCTCTTGTAGCAAAATATCCAAACATACATAAAGTAGTTGTCACTGGTTTTTCATTAGGCGGTGCACTTGCTGCTCATGTCGCCTTACATCCTGATACATCAAAATATGTATCAGAAGCATGGACTTTTAATCCAAGTGGTCGAATATATGATATGCGTCCAGAAAAAGAAAAAGATGCAATGGCTAATTCTGATGAAAGAGACCCAAGATTTTGGTTGGTAGCTAATTATGCGGAAGGTGCAAGATACTCAAGAACAAACTTTACCCATCGTTATATACGTGGTTTTGATTGGATACCAGCACCCTACGATAATTTTGTTAACAAAATTCAATTACTCCCTGTCAACTCTATTAAAGGTCACTTTAGGTATGTTCTTTTCCGAGACTTATTGTGGGCTGCTGAATTGGATGCTCGTATAAATAAAATAGAGCCAAATGAACCATTGGAAATCATTACACATACTCATTTTGTTTAATGAATAAAAATAGCTTATATAATTTTTATTTTGAAATAAAACCGCTCATTATCACATTGGTAGTGAGCATTTTAATTTTGACTGACTTACCAATTTGAAGTTTCTGATCACAAATTATTTTTATGCAAACCATAAAAAGTCTAAGACTATATGCTTTTAAAAAATGTCATGAATTTAGTATGATATTTTAAATGTACTAATAATTCTTATTACTAATTTATTATAGGCATATAAAATCATGAGAAAAATTTATGTAATACTTACTCTTGTTGGGATCGTACTTCCATTTTCACAGCTTATACGTTGGTTGATTGAGTATGGCATTAATATAGAACTCTTTATAAAACAGATCTTAGAAAATCCAGTAGCAGCTTTTGCTTGGCTAGATGTTGTTGTAACTGTGATTGTTATCACATTCATGATAATAAACGAAGGTAAGAAACTGAAAATGACAAGCTTGTGGATTCCTATAGCAGCTTCTTTTATTGGTGGAGCATCAGTAGGGCTGCCATTGTTCTTATATATGAGACAACATCATTTAGATAAAATTCAACAAACTCAGCTTGATTAAGTTACAAAATCAAGCTGAATATAATTTATATCTGAATTTAATATAAGTTCATCAACTTAAATAAAACCCAAGGGACAGTATCAATATTCCGGGAAACATAGACGCAAAGCTTATTGCTTTGCGCTGTGTGGCATTTTGTATCATATTATTAAATATATGTGGACCAATTATCATTCCGAAGACGGAAAATATAAATCCGACAATTATTAAAAGAGCTGAGATAAAAGTTGGCATAGTTTTATTACTTTTAGAAATGCTTTAACTGTCAACAATATAATACAAATCTATAACAGTTTTCAATCTATCAGATATTCTTTATTATCTTGTCCAATACCAATGTTATAAACACGGATATAGCATTATATTTCTCCAGTCATTTTCATAATCATACTGAAATTTGTGAATCAAACCCTCGCAAGAGGGCTTGGTTCACAGGTTGGTTTTTCTAAACGTACTTTAACTATTCTTATTTTTTTTAGATAGCCACACCATCTTGTTCAATTTTTACGGCAGCTTTCCAACTTGGTAGTGAGCTCAAATGTTCGACATAGCTTTTGATATGGGGATATTTTTCACCTTGTTTCATATGATGAATTAACCCGTGAAGAGCAAATCCCATCATAAAGTCGGCGCCAGTTAAACGATCGTCCACCAAAAATAATTTATCTTTTAAATAATCATTTAAATAACCAAAAACTTTATCAAACTCGATTTGAGTATAGTTTTCTAGAAATGCTAATTTTGTGCCGTGTTTAGTTTCTATTTGATTAAACGTTTTTAATAAAAATGGCACCATTGCTGAGCTTTCTGCGAAGTGAATCCATTGTAGGTAATCTGCATAACTAGCGTCATTTGTATCTGGTGCGAGATGTGGTGCAAGTCTTTGAATTAGTAACTCTACTATAGCTCCTGATTCTGCAATGACTTTACCTTGCCATTCAATCACAGGAGATTTTCCTAGAGGGTGAATTTTTTTTAGTGACTCAGGTGCTAAATGAGTAGTTTTGTCACGGTAATAGCGTTGCAATTGATACGGTTGTTTGATTTCTTCTAGTAACCACAAAATGCGGAAAGAACGTGATTGGTCTAAGTGGTGCAATGTAATCATGATGATTCCTGTCTTCAAAACTTAATGGGAAATTTCCCCAATTTTTCGGTTTTAAATATACCCTTAAGTCAATTGATAGTGCTGTTTATCTACTTATAAATAACGATCCAATGGGTATAGCAATTGTGAAAGGAGTTTGAGTTTTCTTAATTAGTTGACAAAATCAAAAAATAGTCATAAAAGTTGGTTGACAAAACGTGAATTTAGTCATGTCTAGGTATTTCATATAAACTAATGATAAGGTACATTATTTGCTAAATCATATTGCATGAATTAAAACTGTGAATGACATGACTACAAAGGCACAAACCCTTAAACCTATAAAAATTATAGCTACGCCTGGACATATTAAAACTTTAACAGAAGCTTCAGCTACAAAAGCATTGAGTGAACTAATATGGAATGGTTTTGATGCTTCTTCGCATGTAGTTTCCGTAAGCTTTAATTATAACGGTTTAGATACTTTAGATAGTATTTTAGTTGAAGATTATGGTGAGGGCATTCCCTATAGAGATGTCGAATTATACTTTGGGGAAATTGGTGACTCATGGAAAAAACAAAAAAAAGATACATATCATCACCCATTACATGGACAAAATGGAAAAGGACGATTTAAGGCTTTTTGTTTAGGAGGAAATATTGAATGGAAAACAACATATAAAAATGAAAATACATTCAATACTTATTCTATAATTGGAAATCATAATAAAATTGAGGAATTTAAAACAGGTAATGTAGAAAAAAAACATAAAGGTCAAAATGGAACCCAAGTTATTATTTCCAATTTGTATAAGAAAGCTAGTGAGTTATTAAAAGAAAAAACACGAAGTGAGCTTACAAAAAGCTTCGCAGTTTTCTTAACGGAGTTTCCACATCTTGAACTACATTTTAACGGTATAAAGATTGATCCAAAAAGTGTGCAGATTTGTTCAAAGGACTATGACTTAACTGATGATTGCAGTGAAATAACAACACATCCTGTTAAATTAACTATTATTGAATGGAATATTGAAACGGATAGAGTAATAAATTTGTGTTCAGCTAAAGGAATTTCATTAGAAGAATACGAGCCAAGACATAGGATTAAAGCGAAAGGTTTTAACTTTACTGCTTATTTGAAAAGTGAGTATTTTCAGGCATTAGAAAATGAAGGGGTACTTTCTCTAAGAGAACTTGAGCCAACCGTTGGAAAAATTCTTGATATCGCTGTTTCTACAATTCAAGAACATTTCAGAAAAAGAATGGCAGAAAAATATAGTGGAATTGTTCAAGAATGGAAAAACCAGAATATTTATCCTTACCAAGAAAAAACTAGTTTTACCTCTGTAGAAAAAGCAGAACAAGAAGTATTTGATATTCTTGCTGCTAATGTACAAACATTCTTACCTAATTTTGAAAAAACTGAAAAGACTTCTAAGAAATTTATGTTTAAACTAATTGCTCAAGCTATTACTGAAAATCCAGAATCTGTTCAAAAAATTATTACTGAGATTTTGGATTTAAAGAAAGAGGATCAAGATAAGTTGGCTGAGCTATTAGATAATACAACACTATCTTCAATTATTTCATCTGCATCAATTGTAACTAATAGATTAAACTTTTTAGATGGGTTGGAGGAGTTGCTCTTTGGCGAAAGTAAAAAGATTTTTACTGAGCGTGATCAATTACACAAAATTTTAGAAAAAGAAGCTTGGATTTTTGATGAGCAATTTGCTTTATCACTTTCAGAAGAAAGGCTTGAAAAAGTATTAGAAAAACATATCTCTAAATTAGGGAGTAGAGCTGATGAAATTGATGTCAAAAATCCTGTCGTGTTGCCAGATGGTCGAACAGGACGTATTGATCTTATGTTAAATAAGGTTGATCAACCTCGTGATGGTGAATTTGACTATTTAGTAGTTGAGTTAAAACGGCCATCAAAAAAGATAGACTCAGATGTTTTAAGTCAGATTGAAAAGTATGCAATCGCAGTTGCCGATGATGAAAGATTTCTCAATGTAAAAGCTAAATGGACATTTCTTGCAATTTCAAATGAACTAGATGCTTATGCCACTAGAAAAGCAAACCAAAGAAATATGCCAAAGAGTGTGATATTTCAAGATGGTGAGTTAAATATTACAGTTTTAGTTAAAAGTTGGGCGGAAGTTATTGCGGATGCTCGTGCAAAGTTACAGTTTATTAATAATCATCTTCAATATGAAGTTACGCAAGAAAGTTCTCAAAAGTACTTAAAAGAGGCACATGAGAAATTCATTCCGATAATATAAAATATATGGTAGGTCATAATATAAATGAAACTAGATAGTTTGGTATGTCACAACTCTTATTATGATAATGATGGGAATCCACTTGATTTATGTTTTGATAGAAAAACGATTTATATTCAAGGTAGTAAAGTCATTCTTGATAAGCTTCCATATTTAATTAACCCAAAAACAGGAGATATTTTTTTTCCAACTACCTCAAAGTATATAATTGAGGATTATTTGAAGGATGGGTTTGAAGTAACAAAAATAAATCAATTCAATAAATTTAATAAGAAGCATCCTAATTTTTATAAAAGTAATAATTTTAACTACTCTATGGTAGAGCATTTTTTTATACCAGGCTTGATTAGAAATATTCCCTCAGATGGTTTTTTAACCCCAGTTTATTTTAATCCAAATTTACTTGTGATGTTTGAACATGGAGCTGGCTATAACATAAATAAATATTCAAAAAGTTATGGACTTCTTAGCTTGAAAAATGGGGGAAGTATTAAGTATGGTGTAAATCGTTGTGGGTTTGTGATAATGTGGTTAGGTGATTTAGTTGAGTTAAGTGCTGATGAGTTAAGTTTTTTTTACTCACAAATGGTTGGGCCAAAATATGACATCCATTCAGATTTCTATAGAGCAGAAATATTAGGGGAATGGATTTAATTAAAGTTATTTATTTAAAATTAATAACTTTAATAAAAATAAAGAAGCACCTCATGGTGCTTCTTTATTTTTAACTTCATTCTTAAACGTTTGTGCCATAGTAGTCATTGTTTCTAAAGCATCTTTAGCAAAACTCACGTCTGCATTTTTCAACAGGTATGTTTCTGGCCATTTAATTTCGGAACTTAGTTGTTCAAGTAAAATAGTAAAATCTTTATCACCCTTTTCGACTGAAACTAGATAAATAAGCATGTACTTATCAAAAATAGATTTAATTTTAGTGAGGTAAGTAGAGGTGTCTGAAAAGCTCTTATATTGACGTAGATACCATGCACTTATGAACTCAATAAAAATGAAGACTAAAGATGTTGAGATAATTCCATAAATATGTTGTGTCTTAAATTCACCAATTGTAGTTATATAAAATTGCCAAATGACTGTTGCTAAAATAAAAAAAACAATACCGAAAACAGAGAATCTTTTTCCATTATCCAAAAGTAAAGAAGCCTTTTTATCAGAATCTATAGCTTTAATTTCAAGATAGTTGATGACACTTATAAAGTATTCAGAAAACCCAACAATTGATTTTTTAGTGGTTAAAATATTTTCACTTTTCCCACCTATAGTAATATCTCCATTGTTGTTAACAATATTGATAACTCTATTTTCACTTTCAGCATCAATATCACTTAAATTTTTGTTTGAGATAGCTGTTTGCAATTTAATCTCAAAAAATAATAGCATCAATAATGGGAGAAAAAAATAAAATGCTAAATTTTGTTTTAAATAATCTAGAAAACTGAGTTTTTCTTGAAGAAAGTAAAACATCATATTTAATGTTAAAAGTGCTGCTAATATTAAGAATACGACTCTATAAACTAAAATACGTTTAGGGTTTTCAAAAGCTATTTTTAAAGAGTTAAGAAGTTGTATTAATATATTAGACATGTCTATTTTGCCACCACGCTTAATCCATCAAGCCTTTTAGCTAGTTCCTTTATTAAATCTTCAGTTGAAATACTTTCTAAAGAATAGTCAGACAAATTTAAACCTACACTATTATCAGATTGATTGAGATATTTAGTTAATCCAATTCCGATATGCAAATGATTAAGTTCAAAACTCTTTTCCAACCTGGCAACAATATCTGCATTCATAGAACGATTCAGCTCTTTAGCAGACTCTGAAATTTTATCTTTTAGTTCTTGCGGTAAACGCAAATTATAAGCAACACCTAAATGTTTACCCATGACATCGCCCTAATAAATTCTGTTGACATGGTATCAAGTGGACATATATATTTGCAATATGTCCAGTGGACATTATTTTAAAATTAAAACGCCCCGAAAAATCTTGGCGGATCACGGGGCGAGTTACCAACATTCAGCGAGAAAATTGATATGAATAGTCTAACATTTAATACCGTAACATTGCATCCTATACAACAAAATGACGAGCAAATTTGGATTACATCTACAGAATTAGCTCGTACTTTAGGTTATAAACAGGAAAATGCCGTCAGTAAAATCTTCAACCGTAAAGCAGATGAATTTACTAATAAAATGACGCAAGTGATAGAAAATCCACAGCTACCCAATTTGGGTATGCGGATTTTTTCATTACGTGGCGCATATCTTATTTCCATGTTTGCAAAGACTGCCGTTTCCAAAGAATTCCGGAAATGGGTATTAGACATTTTGGAAAAAGAAGTCGAGCAACCTAAACAACATCAACTCGAAACCCGTATTAAAATCAATAACCGTCAAATTGCCGAACTTAAAGCAATCGTCGATCGTCGCTGCGAAGGTAGCGTCAAGAAACGTACAGAGATGTGGCATAGACACCACCAGCACTTCAAAGTATCGAGTTATAAAGATTTACTTGCTATCCATTTCAATGACTCAGTTACGTTCCTTGAAACAATGAAACTACGTAGTCTCGAAGAAGAGGCGAATATCCGCAATCTTGCTTTACACATGGTTTGGTTGAGCCAATGGTGGAGTGAGTTCGGTAATGCGATGCAGCAACTAAACCCAAAAATGAGCTATGGCATCCATGACCATTTTAAAAATGGCGCATACGAAGCACGTTTATTATTGGGCGAACGCAACTATGTATCACTCTTTCAAATCGCTCAAACACATGACTGGCAAAATGAGAATCTGGATCTACAAGGCTTAATGAGCAGATTGATGAACATGGATGGAAAATATTCGAATTTTCTTTCTTTGAATAACATAGATAAATAAGGGGGAATAAAAATGAAAACCCTGATGAAATCTTATGACGAAAACGATGTAGCCGAAGGCTTTGCACTGGCTTATGAACAAGTTGCCGATATCGCAGCGATGCTCGATGCCATTCAGAACAAACATGAGCGAACTATGGAATATCTGAATAAGGTCTACAATGTACCTGAATCAGTATTTAAAGAACTGACTCGGCTTTTTCAGATTACAAATAGCATGATCGAAGATTCACTCGAGTTTAGTAAATCTCAGGAAGATACATATAAAAACTCAGAAGAAATCAAAGCTTCATAATTGAATAACCATAATGCAGAAAACCGCTTTCTGAGCGGTTTTCATTTTAAATTTATGTATTCTAAACGTTGATACCATTAAATTTATAAATCAATATCAATTTTTCGACTTTCTCCCAAGACAATAATTTCTATCTCATTCATGGCAGCTCTTAACTTTTTATCACTGATTTGAACATAACCCGCAGTGACATCATTTTGATCTTCATTCTTGTGGTTCAGAAGCTTTTTAATTGTATATTTACCATAGTCCAGACTTTCTGCAATCGATCCATATGTTCTCCTTAGGTCATGGAACGTAAATTGGATACCACAACTTTTATTGATCTTAGCTCTAACTTTAGAAATATTAGTAATGTGGCCAGATTCAGATTTTGCAGAAGGGTAAACCCATTCTGACGTAATTTGCTTTCTACGCTTTTTCATCAACTTCCAAAGATAATCACCCATAGGAAGCGTATGTGGTTCATTGTTCTTTGGATCTACTGAAGTGATATAGCCATACTTTAAATCAACAGCTGACCATGCCAGCGATTCACATTCTTCTCGTCTAAAGCCAGTTAAGATCAATGTGATGAGAAAGTCTTTGTTGGTCTCAAGTTGCTGTCCACGATCTTCAAAATTTAATACGGCATTGATCCAATCTGGTAGCTTGTCCTCATTGATATATGAACTTCGTCTACGAATCTTATTCCAAGACTTTTTAGCTGTTAAAGTTTTAACTGGATTGAGTGGGGGAATGATAGGTTGTTCATCATCATCCAAATAGTGTTCGATCGAAAAATTATATATAGCTCGAAAGACACGCATACACATATTGGCTTGAGCTTTACTGTTAACTGATAGGTCTTTGTGTTTTTCTTGAACCATTGTTCTAGTAATGTCTTTAAGCTTAGTATCCTTCCAGTCTTTTAAGTAGCCATTAACGACATCACTGTAATCTTCCAACGTACGCGGTTTTAATGTGCGTTCCTCGATATATACCTGGTATGCCTCATTTAAAGTCGGCTGAGACTTTTCAATATCAAAAATTGATTTAGCATCTGCAATTTTCTTCTTTTTCTTATCTATTGGTTTTATACCCATCGTCATATCTAAAAGAGCTTCTTGAGCCAATACTCTTGCTTGAGACAGTGTAATTTGGCCATGAATACCTAGAGTAGACCGAGTAGACCTGCCATTAACCTTTTTTTCAACGATATAAGTTTTATATGAAGTATTTACACGCACAGCAAAGCCAATTAACTCACTATCACGATAAATCGCAGGAATTAATTCGAGTTGATCAATAAATGACTTAGTAAGCTTTACTCTGTTTGCAGACATAAGCTAGAATCCGCTTGTTTCACAACATTTAGCATCATATTACAATATTCTTTACGGTCTACTATAGGTCTACTCAAGAAAAAACTTGTAATTAAAAATGATTTTCGCTAATATTGGATTCAAGCTGAATTGTAGATAATACAATCAGTTATAAAGTATAGGGCCTATAGCTCAGTTGGTTAGAGCAGCGGACTCATAATCCGTTGGTCGACAGTTCAAGTCTGTCTGGGCCCACCATATAAAACAACCACTTAGGTGCACTAATCCTAAGTGGTTTTTTAATATCTAAATCTATGTAAGCACTATGTAATTGTAAGTTTTCGTGCAATTTTGCACTGAAATTTTACATATTATTTTGCACTAATTCATAAAATAAGCCATGCATATGCATGGCTTCATTCATTTTAACTTCTTAAATAAATAATATTTAGACCGCCCAATGATCCTGCAAGAATTCTACCTAAGTTTTGGATCTGTTCCGTTGAAAAATAAGCAACTTTATATACTAGTGTTCCATTGTTAGCGGTATTCAAGTTACGCATAGATAACGGTAGCCTAATCCTTCAAGTTGCTCTATCGCCTTAATTCTATTTCTGACTCAGTTACCTTAGTCATCACATTCGCCCCAGACTTATGGTTCTTGTTGTATGTTGCTTTCTCAAACATCTTCTTGGACGTTATAACCATACTGCTGAATACCAGCCATCATCTCTCCAGTGTAATTATGGCAAGCTTGTAAATAAGTTTCTGCATCTGACCATAATACACCTGAGACACCAGAGGCATTTAACGGAATGACTGTTACTTGCTCTCCAATCTGAACAATTGGCTTGGTCAAAGAGCACTGGATTTGAATTTTATGTGCTTCATGATTCCAATCAATATGTTCAGACTCAAACTCTCGACTTCCTCCTACAACAGTTAGCTCTATATTTGTCTCGGTTGGCGTCTGGTTTAATTGCTTAAATTCCATTACACGTGCAATTGAACATGGGTCATGATAACAAGACTCTAATTGTGAACCTTTCTGAACACCTGAGAAATCAAATGCTATTGTAGACTCGGAAATTGTTGGGACCTCAGTTTCTGTTGGTATTTCCACAGCAGATTCGATGGGTTGTTGTGCTGCTTGTTGAGGTTTGACTTCATCCATTGGAATGACAAACTTTTTCACTTTCCAACTTAAGCCATCACGTTCCATAATGATTTTTAACTGTTTTTCATTGTTTGGATTTTTGAATGTGACTTCAAACATGTTCATCGATAAATAACGTGTGCTGTAATCTAACGTTTCTTGTGAAATTGTCTGATTTGATGATTGCTCTGTATATGGCTTTAAGCTGTCCTTGAAGTCTTTCCCTTGGAGCATCAATGTCATACCTTCAGGCGTAACGACAGCATCTACCATTTTATCAACCATGGTTGTTGCGATCATTGTTCCCAATGCTTCCCAACCATTAGTTTCTTTTGATGCCATTTCCTTAACCATGTAAGCATTCATTTGATCTTTGAAGCTCTGACGGACACTGGGATAGTCCATGTATGCAGAGACTTTCTCACTGTCACCTGCTTGTGCTGCATTCTTAATGCTATTGAGAACGAGGTAGGGGGAAGCATAATAGTAGCCCCCAACTAGTACGATAACGACAGCGATTATGGCCCCGATCAATTTCTTATTCATATTCAGCCCTATGAAGGTAAAAAAGTGAAGTCAGTAAAAGACTTCACTTAAATGTTATATAACTTATTCTATTTGATCAGATCAATATTTGATTCAATCATCTTTGTCATTTATTAATGCTAAATATTTATGATTAAAACCTTCAGAAAGTATCTTCAATATATTAGAAGCTAAATTATCAAAAGATTTTCTAATATGTTCTCTAAAAGTATTTTCTTTAACATTTCTATTTAGGCTCTTGTCTCTGAGCAGAATTCATTTCATGTCTGACGATACTTATATTTTCGTATATTACCTTACGTAATCTATTTATCGCACCTAATGGTTTATGTTCAGGTAGAGAATGCCAAGGCGTAAATGAAAGGTTTTCACAAAATTTATTCTGATCAGGCGTATTAAAAACCTGTTGAGGAATATGAATGGTTGCAACTTTATAAAAAGGAGCCTTGTCTTCTTTCCATTCATTCATCGAATTTTCTACAAGCATTTTAGTTGATGTTCTCGGTTGTATAAGAAATTCCATACATACATCTTTCTTATTTAAGGTATCTTGTAGAGCTGCTCTCAAAAAGTTAGGACCTGATTGATTAAGCATAGTATCCGCATTTAGGGAGCAAGGTCTTGCCGAATACTTTACTGCTTGACGATCAGCACCTAATCCTAATTGATAGGGAACCATTGACCAATAGCGAGCTTGAACTGGATTCGATATTTTTGAATTGCTTGCTCCCAATGCGTTGAGTGTTCCTTTAAAACCTAATGCGAAAGGGATATGCAATTTTTTTAAAGTACTTTTGCTATTTGTATCTTCTATAAAAGATAAATAACGTAAAGGTTCATCTACGAAAAATACAGGGTGGTTAATCATAATAAAATCTTGAGTCAGCGCTTGCTCATCATTTTCCAAGATTTTTTTACCTGGGACGCCTAACAATTTTATTGCCATACCACGCGCATCTTTTTTATCATCAGCTCTTGTGGCATCACCAGAAGCATTAGAAAAACGAATCCATGCTGAATAGGTTTTATCAGGAACAAAAATTCCTTGAGCTAAGTTTTTGGGTATAGATTTTAATACATGAAACTCTGCACGTACGCAGCCATGCGCTTTGGGATGTGCATCTCTCAATGCATTGCCAGAGGAGTATTGACTTCGAATTGATTGAACAATTTGCTCTGTAATTTGATTCGCTATTATTTCTTCATCAGGCTGTAATTTTTCACCGAGTTCTCTATCAATGGTTGGATAGGGAAGTTGATGCATATTCGTTATGGTTTTTCTTTGCTGAAGGTTGTTAGAACAACCGCTTATGCTTATCAAAATAGGAGTCATGGCAAATAACAAGAAACTGAAACGTATCGATGGCATATAACTTGACATTTACTTGCTCCTTATCCCATCGCAGCTATTGTTGAGTGCGATGGATCGATACACTTTGTGGTAAAAGATGTTGTTATCGGAATTATTGCTATCCTGTATTTTAGTACATCAAAACTTGAGTAAGAATACAAGCTGTTCTTAGTTATTGATTTTATATTTAACTTTTATCGAAATGTGGGTGTTTATAGATTATGTTTATGTCTTACTTTTAAAATATGCTCATAAAATCTTCGTTCATAACCACATAATCAAGTTGTTTTTGCTACGGTTTGGTGTGCTTGCCAAAAAGGGTTGTCGGTCCACCTTTGTTCTTGCTTGTATAGGAGGTAACGACGATTTTCATAAGTATTGATAATTTTATTAATTTCAGTGGTGTAGTTTCTGTGATTATTTTCATTATACTGAGTAGCTAAAATAGCTTCTGCGGCTTTCATACCTGTATAAAGAGCATTGAACAGACCCTGTCCAGCAATAGGATCAAATGCAAGTAATGCATCCCCACAAGCAACCCAACCGTTGCCTATTGGCTGTTCCAACCAACTACTACGAACATCATGAGAGAAAATATCTTTACCAAATTCTAAATTGCCCAATAAATCGTATAAACCGACATTCTTAGAAATCAGATGCTCCCATTGTTTATTGTCATGATGAAATTGAGTAGCTGTTTTGGGAGTTGTATGGTATCCAATGACCCACTGATGATCATTGATTTTACCTGTGTATACCCATCCATTTTGGCTGGCAGAAATAATGGTTCTGTTCAGTTTTACATTTTTCTGGGGCGTACAGGTACGGTATAAAGCAACCAATGGAACTCCACGGTAACGTTCAATCCCAAGAAGTTTAATCAATTTTGCACTGCGACCTGTTGCATCGACAATCCATTTGGAATGGATTGTTTTTCCATCTTCAAGCCTGATTTTCCATACACCATTATGTTTTTCTAATGCTACAACATCTGATGGATAGAATCTTGCTCCGCTTAAGAGCGCTTCTTTTCTGAGTAGTTCATCAAAATTTTTACGATTAATTCTTAATCCAAAGCCATAAGGGTCATGGATATAATCTGTGGTTGATAAGATATTACTTCCCCAAAAAGTCATATTACCGCCAACATGCTCAGAGTAGGTAGTATTGCTAAATTGATTCTCTGTTTTTAATTTTGCGGTTAGAGAAATAAGCCCAAGTTTATTAAGTAGGCGAATTGCTGCACTGGGCAGAGTCTCTCCAAATTTATGTGTTTTGTGTGCAGGTCTATCAATTAGAGTAACTGATAAACCTGCTTGCGCAAGCTGTCTGGCCACAATGGTGCCAGCAGGACCACTACCTGCTATGCACACATCGACATCAAAAATTTCCATCTTAACGTTTTTGTACACGAACTGAACGGAATGCCAATAGCTGTTCTTGATCTGCCCATCCAGCTTTTTCTAATTCGGTCAGAGGTCGAGCTATATTGCGCAATAATGTGGTTGCATTTTCTGCCGCAGTTTTGAGTTGTCCCGCGATTAATGTTTCTACATAGATATATTCAGGAAGATCTGGATCATCTTTGATACCAGGACGTACCTCAACAATACCCAACTCATTAAAATGGGCAATCATGCGCAGCATCACTTCTGCTGTATTTGCATCTTTAATTGCACGAAGCCAATTTAGACGTTGATTAAATGCTGCAATTCGTTCTTCTCTTGGCAAATCTAGGTTCATTACTTTTTGATAATCTTGTTCAGTTAATACATGGTTTGGAACTCGTGCAGCCCAGAAAGTTGGTAAATATGGATCAAAGTCTGGATCATAGCCTGAACGGCAGAATGCAGTATCACCTTGCCATGGAATTGCCATCCATCTTGTTATGCTTCCGGCAGTTTGTGCATATAAGGGTCCATCAACCTGTTGTACTTTAATCGGAGTCATGGTCGAACCATAATAAGGCTCTGGTTCTGAACTTGGGCGTAACCGAATACGGAAAGGGGCATTGTACATACTGGCATGACGCATTGGCCAAGTCATTTCGCAACCTGGGTGGAATGTATCTGCCAAACAATAATGTAAAGCGGCTTGATCAAGCATATTTGGTTGTTGTGCTAATGGTACTTGATCAATTGATGTCGGTACTGTAGGTGTTTCAGTTGTCCAATCATTGATAAATTTACCATTTACCCAATGCTGTAAGATTCCTTGTTGTAGGCCTGTCATGGTGAGCATGTTACCTGTACCATTTTCAGGGAAGCTACCAAAAGCATCACCATAAATCCAAGGCCAAATATGTGGCCACGTCACTGGTTCAGCAACTGACGGTTTTAATGGTCTGAAGCTATGAAGAATTGCACGACGTAATTCGCTATATGGGTCTGGATCAGTGGCTTGTTCAGGTTTAAATGACAACTTGGCTAACAAAGACGGATTAGTGAAATCCATTGGACAACCTTTACCGAAATAAGCTGCAAAGCCTTTGTTTACCCACTGTAAGCCACCTAGACGTTGTAACAAAGGTAAAATGTCTTTAGTAAATGAAGGCATTTCAGGCATACTCATCCAGCCAGCATTAACATAAACATCACACATCAGGTCATACATTGTTCTCCAACTTACAACATCGGGTGCGTAATTGGGTGGAGCTACAACAACCCAAGCGGATTCAACAGGAATACTAATTCCATTAATTGACACCGTTGCTGTTACTGGACCATCTGAAGTGTCATCATACCAGTCATTGGCGTTGTTAAAGCTTGGAGGGTTATCTGGATCATATACAGGTGCATCAGTTGGTGAAGCTGCTTTTCCGTGTCCTCCTAAGAAAATTAAACGACCATTTTCATCAGTTTGAATTTCTCCAAGAGGTACGGTAACGGGTTGATCAGCAGCAGCTTGAAACGTACCTGTATCAAAACGATGTTCAGCACCACCTGATACATTACGACCAAAAATACTGCGCGGTCCTGGATCAATTGCTAATTTTTTACGATCTTTTACGGTTGGATTACGTAATGTAAAAGCATTATCTGGGGCATTCACAGCTTCTGGAATATCAAGCGCATATTGGAATTGATACCATTCGGCTTTGCGATTCGCAACGTGTACAGTCCAAACAATATCTGCATTATCAGGAGTTAATTCGCGTACAACTTCGCCTGCTGCGTTGTAACCATAAATGCGAAAACGGGCTGCTTGTCTTTTAATTGCACCTGTAGCATCACGATAAGAATTAGGTTGTTGATTTAAATCGGCTGGTGCATCGACAACTTCAGGTCCAATAAAAAACTCGTTTATGCTATCACCAACCCGTGCAATTCCAATAGCAGGATGAATCGCTGCACGAACAATATCCGTATCAACAGCATTTCCAGGTGACATTAATGGACGAGGTGTGTCTGGTTCACCTTGTGGCACACCATTAACATTACGACGTAATTCTGCGGAGGCTGCATAAACCACACGTCGCGCATCAGCAATAGAACCAACAGGAGCATGTTCTGCTGTCACACGCCAGATATTCATTGCTAGATTTTCGCCGTATTCTGCTTGACCACGTGCGCTGATATCTTGAATAGGAATAACAATATCCGCAACATGAATAGGTGGACTCAGATCTTCCGGCCAGACTACAGTTGCTTCATCTAAAGGCATTTGTTCTGGAACAGTTCTTAGCTGAATCATGAATCGAAAACGAGCTTCTGAATTTTTTAATCTAGTATTCAGGTCCGTGGCGAGATATGAGGGATCATTCGGTGAGTGAGTAGGGGGATCTAAATAGAATGTCGGTTCAATTTTATATTTGACATATTGATCCTCTCCAAAACGGAAGGGTAAACCGCTCCAATAAGGTGATGCCAATACACTTGCGACTGGTTTTGCCATTGCATCAAGCAATTCAGACGTCTTTGGATGTGCCTTAAGATATGGATCATAATCTCCATCAACAACTCCAGCCTTGGTGAATTCGCACATATCTTTAGCTGTATCAACAAAGAATGCATCAAAGTTTTGTAAGATGAAGTCGAAGGTATCGGCATGAGGATTACCGAGTAATTTTTCTCCAGCAACATCAAATAATTTAATTCCGATACCCAGTGTGGATTTATAATCTGTACGAGTAGGTGTGGTATCTGATGAGAATCGAATCCATGTTGGATAACTTTTGCCTAAATTTGCAAATAGACCAACACGCAAATTTTCAGGGAGATCACTACGAACAACGAATTCTGCTGCTGCTACACCGTGCGGTTTCAGAAATACAGGACGCATAGCAGGGCATTGACCTTTGGCAATACGTCCAGCTTGTACCATATCTACGAACATCGCTTTTAGAGATTCAATTGGGTCAGTAGAACAGTCTACACAAGGTGCATTCTCAGACGTAATTGATTTTAGATGGTCCATATTTATCCCTTATTATTTTTAAAATTATTTATAAAGTGTATTGCCGATAAGAAATTACAGAAAAGGGTTTATATGGTCAATACATGTCCTATAAAAACAGTTCTGTATTTTTTAAAATATTGTTTTTATTGAAATTATTTATTTTCTGACCGTTTTTTTTAAATCTGATAAGTTTTATTAAATAAAGAATTGATAATGATAATTGATATTGTTT
>NZ_LBMZ01000091.1:0-38931 GCF_001005525.1 Acinetobacter sp. AG1
GATGATCGTGGTAGCAACCGTCGTAGTAGCTCCAATCAAAAACGTGATGAATATGGTCGCTTTACCAGTTAAAGAAGCATCATTTTTTCGACTTAATAATCATATTAAAATGGTTATCTAATTAAAGAAATTGAGTAGATCCTATTTACTCAATTTCTTTTTAGTTAAATATCAATATTTTGGAGTTGTTTGTTAATTATTCACCTTTCGACTTTACAGAAAAAATATCATGGCAATGAAACGAACTATTGCTTTAAAATCTCTTTCCTTTTGCGACTTGTGGTAAGTTCTAAGATATTTGGCGTAACTTTCACAAGTTCTGAGCAAGCATGAAACAAACATGATAAAGAAATAAAAGAACAGCTTGTATGAAAGCTAGTTAACTGAAGAATACCAAAATAGTAAGTAATTTTATAATGTCTGATGATCGTGTTGCATATGCATGGCTCATGATCCAAGGAAAATATCCGCTAGCACATATGAAAAGTAAAAAGGGGTCATGAGCTTTGCTTGTGGAACAAAACTCCTAAGAAAACTTATTTATCTAAAGAAGACATGAAAGTAAGCTAAAGGGAGGTTTATGTATAGTATTTTATGGATAAAAAAACAAAAAGGTTGGTAAGATTTTTTGTAGTAAAAATAGTAGTAAAAAATTAAATTTAAATATTTTTAATGATATATATTAGTATCTTAAAGTTTTAATTTGACTGCCACCGCTTCCGCCAAATATTTAAATAAGCCCTTGTTTTTACAAGGGCTTGTTTTTTATCTATGATTTTACCCCTCAACCTACCCCTCATCAAACATTGGATTAGGTGATATCTAAAGAGACATCTTTTTACTTATTTGGACATCATATTAGTTGAAAGAAAATTTCTAGTAGAATTCCAAACTGATTTTAAGGTGGGGAATTTTGCAAATATCCACTTTGGTCTTATGCTTGAATGGTCTGTTGTATTTGGTTTTTTACTGTTGCTTATCTTTACTTTCATCTTGGATGAGTTTTCTTGATCTTATACATTCTGTTTATGAGATTTTATCGATTCATAATTATGGGCAGACTGTAAAAAAATAAATCTACCCATATTCTTTAGATGCTTGTAAGTGATGTTAAACCCATAAATTTGATGATACTGGTATATCATACGGACTGTTAAGTTGTCTGCATCCTTACAGATTGATGATCTCATATAAATTTTCTGGTGATAAATTTTTCACCATATCATTTAGACCTTTACTTAGACTTGCTTTACTAAATGTATGTTCATAAAGTATGTCCCTCATACCACAAGTGATAAATATTGTTGCTTTTTTAGGCTTTATGGTTTTTATATCTTTATCATTTTCAAGTAATTCATAAAGCGTTTGGAACAAATCGGAAAAATAATCCATGCCTGTATGATTGATTGAGTTGCGACGATCTTGATTGATAGCATTCTCAATTATAGTTTGGTTTGCAGAGCCGTGAATTTCACTTAGCATAAATTTAGAATAATTCGCTGATTCAAACTGCTGGATGTTACCCTTGTTGATCTTTGTTTCAAAAATTTTATCGTAGTAAATCAGGCTGATTAGCGCAGTAAGAATTGCATCAGCTCTTTTGAGTACTTCAAGTGAATTTGCACAATCATCTAAAATGATGCTCAAGCTATGAATTTTTTCAGAAACCTTATTGTCAATAATAGGCTGGGCATCTGTCCCATTTCTCTGATTATCTAATCTTGTAGCCATAAATTCATGTATAAATTTACTTAAAAGCACAGGCAGATTGCTAACATCCTCTTCTAGATTTAGATGAAGATTTATGAACTTTGAAGGTGGCAAATTGGCATCTAACGGAGAGCATCCAATAAATGATTTTGTGGACTTCTGTAGTGGTGTACCATAAATTTTCAATCCTTTAATTGCATTCCTAACTTCGTGATATGAAGGGACTTGAGTTATATTTGTGCCTTTTATATCTTTGCTATTCTTAAAATTATGATATTCAATATAAATTTTAAGATAATCCAAAAATAGAGATTTAATATCCCAGAATGGTAACAAGTCAGGTAAGAAATACTTTTCGTTCAAAATACGTTTGAGGTTTGTCGAAAAATTGGGGAATTGTGTCCATTCTTCATAACTTTTGATGTTTTCCCAAAATATGCAATAAAGTTCTTCAAATATTGATGTTAGTTCATCTGGTTGAAGTAAATGGTTTAACAAAAATATATCTTCATCCACTAATTGCCTTGTTTGACAATATCCCATTACATGGTTGAGTAACTGTCTGCCAAAGACAATTATCTCTACTTCAATCTTGATTTGCTCAATAGGTAGTGACTTTCTTTCTTTATATTTTTCAGTTAGCAGGTTGACCAGTTGCCTCAATATTACATCCCTAATACGTATTAACTCGTTATACAGATTTGGGAAAGTTGCTTGAAACTCTCTTGCTTTTACAGCTTGCTTTACTAATTTTTGCATTACAGGGTGAGCTATTCTGTAAATTTCATGATCGAAGACGGGATTACTCATTTAAATACGCTACTTAACAATTGTGAATCTTGTTTTGCTGATGTTTCTGAGGATTCTAGAGCATATTTATATCCGAAGACATCCACATCAGGTTTAAATCGGAGTAAACAATGCAAACCTCAGAAACCAAAAAAAATCAGATTCTTAGAATGAAAGGAGTAACAGAATTAGTCTGTTTAAGTAAATCAAGTCTGTATGACAAAATGAACCCGAAATCCAAGAGATATGATTCGTCTTTTCCTCGTCCGATTAGATTGGGACTATCAGCCGTTGGTTGGTTAGAGCAGGACATAATTGATTGGATCAATTCAAAAAAAAGCTAACCAGATTAGCAAGATATCTTTACAACTCTCACATACCCTATTAACCCTTATAACACTGTAATTCCTTGATTTCGAGGTCATGGGATTACAGTGATTTTTACGCCTGACCATTTGTGTTACTTATATGATCAGTATATCTAATAATATTAATTATTATATAAATTGACTTAATTAACAAATTGTTAGGTGTAATTACGTACAGAGAAGTTCATTATTATGAATCAATCATCCTATCTTATGAGTAATAATCAAACACCTGCTTTAGCACATGAATACTTAACACAAGTACCTGAACACTTTCTAAATCAGCAGACTGAAATAACTGATACTGATTCATCTAATCAGCCCATTCAGATTACAGCACCATTGGAAGAGCAACAGTCTTTACTCAATTCAATGTATGAAGAATGCTTCAATGCAGCAGACGATCAGCATTCAAGCTCATTGGCATTGGATTACTTATTAGATTTCAACACTGAATATAACCAATATGAAATTCGATCAAATCCTGAAGCTGAGAAAATATTCTCAGAAATTGAATTAGTAAAACAAATCTTAAAACACAACTATGTGCAGGCTTATCGTAAGATCAAAGGCACTCTGTATCATGGATGGTATGAGCCTATTGATAAAAAATTCATTGAATTATTAAAGCAAATACTCATCCAAGGGTTTGATCCTCTAGAGCATTATGATTGTGAGCATCATAAGATTGTTATGCAAGCGTATAACGAAATTCTAAAGGGTTATTTTCATGCTGATTTTTATCTACATTACCCCAATGATATTATTCAGCTAAGAAATACTGATGGAACAATAACTTCAATTTGTTATGCAGAATTAATTAATCTATTCATTGAACGTTTGTATTTGCTAACTCAAGAAAAGGAATTCAAATACCAACAGAAAAAACGAAGGGAACGTTCCCAATATCAGCAAAAGGTCGCTACAGAATGTGTAGATACGATACTGGCTAAACATTCGAGAATTGTCATTGCTCGTGTCGATTTTCGTTATGGAAAAACACAAAACCCTGAACTTGCCCAAGTCAAAGCAGATTTAATCACATGCCTTCGTTATTTAAAGCGTACTTCAAATTTACGTATATTGGGCTATCTATGGAAATTGGAATTTGCCGAAAAAACGGGCTATCACTACCACTGTTTTTTCTTTCTCGATGGTCGTAAACACTCACAGGACATTAAGTTAGCACAACAGATTGGTGAGGTCTGGAAAAGAGTGATTGGTGATGAGGGGACTTACTATAATTGCAATATTGATGCTCACAATGGCAAATACAAAGATGTCGGTATTGGCACCTTACATCGCAGTGATAAACAAAAATACGAGTATTTGATTAAAGCCATCCGTTATATAACCAAAAGAGACCAATTCATTGTGCATAAAAGGATTAAGCAGGATGAAGAGAATGAGCAAAACCTTAGAAATGATAAAGCCTACTTCATACGTGTATTTGGTAAAAATATTGCTAAGGATGTTGCGATAAAAATGGGTAAATCTCTTAAAAATACTGGTCAAAAGGAGGCATGAAATGACTCATTATTCAGCGACTCCTCAAGCACACTATATACCGCAGACACCAATTATCCCATTCATGCTGGATGTTAATACTCATTTGTTCTTAGGACAGAGTATTCAAAATGCAGCTCAAATTGAAAATGGGAAACTAGCGGTTATGGATAAACGATCACCCAAATGTTTGGATAAGAATTATCGTATATTTTTAAATTCTCTACCTTGGCTGCATTATCACCGTTTGGTATTACATGGATTTCAACTAAATCCTTATTGGGCTGCAATCTTTGATACAGTAGGCTTTTCTCATTACGGTAATATGAATTACCTTGTAGAGAATGCAGAGCTTATTCATGATCAATTTAAACATAAGTTTCTGAAACGACGGATTGCACTGGAATATACAAAATTTATTGAACCAATTAATGAAAGTATTAAATTCCAAAAGGCATTGTTTAAACGTTGTCTAGACAAACATAAGCAGATCAATTGTATGATCTATGATTTACCTTGTATGTTTACTATTCCCTTACAATTTGATGCCGAAGTTAAATTACCAAAACTTGCTAGTAAATGGCTGGAAAGATTACATCAATCCGAAGAATTAGCTGGCAAGCTGTATGATGTGCAATGGCGTATTGTGAAATCACTGAATGGATTTTATTCAGTCCATGCCATCATTTATGTGATTGGTGATGAGTGTAAATATTCTGATTTTATCTTACGGGTATGGAGAGGGGCTTGTTTACACAAGGGACATGAGCTTGTGCAAGGATCACCTTATTTGGTTTGGGAAAAACACTGTTACTTTGCGGACAGTGATATGCGTAGCTACTGGAGTAAACAGCTTGAGTTTCTAAATGGCCCCCTCAAACTTTATCGGTATATGAGTCAGCATATTTCCTATTTATGGCAAAGCTATACAGGGAATATCCCTGCTAAGTAAACTTTTCAAATATAAGGCGCTCTGATTAGAACGCCTTTTTTATGCTTGTATAAATCGCTGTGATTAAATCTCTAAAAATTATAGGTATAGGTCAAACCACTGTTGGTGGTGATGGTCACTTCACGGACATATTCAGCGGAACAGCCCAAGTAGACTTTTGCCACTGAGCCATAGCGCATATTTTGGTAATCGTAAGTGCCTTTGCTTCTGCAATTACCACGGTTGATTAAAACCCCTGTGATGGTGGTTGGCGCATCGTTCAAGGACATGATGTTTAACAAATCGGTATAGCCTGTCATGGAGTATTGTGATTCTTCACGACGGACACGGACTTCAAATTGTTCTTGTACAGTGGGTTCAGTCCCTTCCTCAGCATTATATGACTCATCTTCCAGAAAGGATTTATCAACGGCTGGAAAATCATCTTCAGATTGAGGCGGAGTTTCAGTCGCATCAGCAGTGCTATGCTCACTTGTTTGAGTTGGGGTATCCTTTGGTTTTGGTGCATCGTTACCTGAATTACACGCAGTTAAAGTCAGTAGCAACACACTGGATAAAACAATCGATGGAATAAAATTCATTACACATGCCTATATTTAATCGAATATTGTGATCTACAGGGTTGGGTGAAAGCCCAACTCTGTGTATTTAATTGTTTGGTCAATCAATTTTTTACTTTTTATAAAAGTGGGAATTACTCATCGATCTTTTTAAATACCTTTTCGATCGGCGTGTAGTTTTCCAAGCTAAAATCAAAAGGAATTGGCTTTTTCAGTGTCACATCAAATTGCTTTAATCGAGCATTTTCTATGCCGTTGAAATGTTTGCGTTGAAAGGACATGGTGCTCGGTTCAAGGATGGCAATCGGTTCATTCGCAGAATCAGCTTGAGTGTTGTTGGCCTGATAAATGACTAAGCTCTCTAATTCCAATTTATGATTATTGAAGTTAAAAATGTAACCGACATACTTCTGTCCACTAGCCGTAATAATATTTTGTGCTAACTCTGGCGTGGATGGGGCTGTGAAATTCACAATAAGATCAGATGCGAAATTCATATTCTCAAAATGTAATTGTTTCGAATCAGCATCGTAATAAACAAAATTATCAATCGGACCATTTGGTCGATCATTCGGTGTATAGCTGCTTGGCATAAACAGACTTTGACCAGACGTAGCATTTAAACTGAGTTCTAAAAGCTTCAAGTCATAATTTAGATGGGCATTTTTAGTATCCAACTCATTTTGAAGTGTCTGAATACGTTGTTGATATTGTTCTGTACTCTCAAATTGATCTTTTTGTGGTGGAGTCACCTGCATTGTCGATCTTATATAATTGATTGCCGTATCATGCGCTGCACGCAAAGAATAGTCATCACCTAAAGCAAAAGTGAATGCAGGAAACTGTTGACCTGTATTTCCGATCACTAAAACTTGATTGTTTTTTAAAGCCAGCACATTTCTTAAATCATTGAGAATGGACTGGAAATACACGCAGTTTGCACAATAATCTGCAACATCGTCATTTTCAGCAAACATCTGCAATCCATAGATGGTTTTATACGGTGGATAAAAGGAAAAATACCCCTCATCTTTGATGAGTTCCTGAAAGTCTTCTCCAGTCTTTGTTAGCGGAGGTGTAATTTTATTGCGAGCGATAATCAAAGGAGAAGAAACAGCCTGTGCAGGGACAGCATCATTCAATGACATGTTTTCAATCTTTTGAGATAGTTCTTTATTCTCTACATCATCTTGTTGTGGTTTTGAGCAGCCGACCAACGCAAGGCTGGTGAGCAGCGCAATTGAAATGTATTTCATCCTATTATTTTCCCCATCCAATATTTTTTAAGTTTTTAAAAATGAATTATGAAATTGCCTGTAATTTCAAATACATTTTGCTTGGCTGTCATAGGCTCTAGCGATGCTGTTACTGAGCACAATAAGGACAACCAAAATAAGCTGTGCGATGAATTTCATGATTTTTATCCAGCACAAAACACCACTGACCAAAATGGATGCAGCAGTTAATTGATGCCTTGAGTCAATCAGGACACAGTGAAAGCGTGTGATAAATGAATTGGAATAAAATGCCTGAGAGGCAGAGAAAGTGCAGGGGAATAATAAAGCACAGTAAATTGCGTCATGGTTGACTCCTAGATGAATTAGAAGTTCTACCGAATCACTGTCAATTGATTATGGTGGCAGAACGAAAAGGGGTTGACAGACTGGACATCTAGAACCAGCACGCGCGAACGCGTCCCCCTCCCGTTCTACCGCAAAGGGGGACGAGAAGGTTTTTACACATACAAAGAATACTCAGATGAATAAACTCCGATGCGCTAGATGAGCGGTCTGTCAAAACCGACTGACAATGTAGGTCAGCCCTTGCATCATAATCGCTGCTAAAAAACAGGTCAATTGATCTGTTTAATCATCATTCAAAAATTGCCTAAAACTGATGAAAAAAAACGCATTCTAAAAAAATACAAATACATAGCATCTAATTGAGAACAGTGTTTCTCCATTTGAGATAGCACCAATACATGCTTCAGCTACATTGCAATCATTTTGCCTGCTTCCCCAGCAGGTTTTTTTATTCATTTACAGGAAATACCACAATGAGTTTGCCATGTCCTTATTGCCAGTCCCGAGAGACGGTACTGCTTGAATCAACCCAACATTTACCCAGTACCTCAACCAATAACCCCATTTCCAATAGTGTGATGTCACCGATGGCACTTGCCACATTAGGAGTGAGTGTTTCCAAAAGCCTGAATATTCCTCCAATTGCAGGTGCAATCGTTGGGGTACTGATTGGCGGTATCTGGATGTTGATCACTGAAGATGAACAGCAACAACCGCTTCACCCAACTTATCGCAAACAGTATTACTGCAACAACTGTGACCGCAGCTTTAGCCCGAATTTACGCAATTAAGTATTTAGCAAAATTTAAATCGAACCCTTTTACCCATTCAAAATCGATACAGGAATTATTCTTATGGCACATTTAGTTGAAACTATGGCATTCACTGGACAAACCCCTTGGCATGGGTTAGGCAATGAACTCACACCAAACCAACCCATCGAGGTTTGGGCACAACAAGCAGGCATGGACTGGCGGATAGAATCCTCGGATGTCAATTACATGGCACAGAATGAACGTGGACAAAGCATCATCATGCCTTTTGAAGAACAACGAGTGCTTTACCGTTCAGATACGCATGCACCTTTATCCGTGGTCAGCCAACGCTTTCAAGAAGTCCAACCGATGGAAATCCTACACTTCTACAAAGACCTGACGGAGCAATCAGGCTTTGAACTGGAAACCGCAGGGGTACTGAAAGGTGGCAAGAAATTCTGGGCATTAGCCAAGACTGGACAGACTTCAGCACTCAAGGGTAAGGATGTGAGTAATGGCTATATTCTACTAGCGACGGCTTGTGATGGCACTCTAGCAACCACTGCACAGTTCACCAGTATCCGGGTGGTATGTAACAATACTTTGGCAATTGCTCTCAAAGGACAAAATACCAGTGCAGGTGTGGTTAAAGTCCCACACAGCACTCGTTTCGATGCTGAGAAAGTTAAACAACAGTTGGGTATTTCAGTCCGTGCATGGGATGAACACATGTATGAAATGAAACAACTGAGCCAGCGTAAGGTAACTCAGCAGGAAGCAGCAGCCTTCTTTGATGCGGTGTTTAACAATACCAACCTAACTATGGCTGAACAAGATGAAAGCATCATTCAGTTCTATCGAAATGCTGCTATGCCAAACCAAGGCATCAACACCCCAACCAAAGCGGACAATAAAACCGAGCCAAATGGACGTGCCATGTCGAAAGTCATGACCATGTTTAACGGACATGGACGTGGTGCAGAACTGAGTTCAGCCAAGGATACCGCTTATGGATTATTGTGCAGCATCACCGAGTTCTGTGACCATGAACGTCGAGCGATGAGTACCGATCATCGACTCGATTCAGCATGGTTTGGTGCAGGGGCTGCCATTAAACAGCGTGGTCTGGAACAGGCATTGAGAATGATTGCCTAAATTCAGTTTCAATTAAGCCAGCTCCATTAGCCTAAGCATACAGTAACACCGTACAAGCACAGCAACACCTTTAGCCGCACCCTCATGCGGCTTTTTTATGCCCAAAATTCAGCTTTTACGATTTTATCGATACAGGAATAATTGCAATGAATAGTCATACTCAAATTCAAAACACGCTAAATAACCCACCACTACAACCCTATTTACCGAATCTAAATCAATCCATTCAGCAGATTGAGGTGGGAACCCGAACCAAACGAGATCGACCGAATACGCAACCACGAAAGACCAAAGCCCTTACAGCAAAAAGACTTGCCAACACCAAACAGATGAACTATCAACAATGGTTAGAAGTCAGAAAACAGGGTATTGGCAGCAGTGATGCAGCAACGGCCTGTGGACTGAATCCCTATATGTCGATGCTGGAACTGTGGATGATCAAGACAGGGCGGATGCAACAAAACATCGAGGATGAAAGTGCAGGTTACGCACCCTTGTACTGGGGAAAAAAGCTAGAACCTTTGGTGGCTGAATACTACAGCATGCACACCAATCATAAAGTCCGTCGAGTTAATGCAGTATTGCAACACCCTGATGAAGACAAACAGTTTATGTTGGCGAACTTGGATTATGCTGTAGTCGGTAATGAAGAAGTGCAAATTTTGGAATGTAAAACCGTGGGGGAATATGGCGCAAAACTATGGCGAGATGGCGTGCCTTTATATGTGCTGTGTCAGGTACAGCATCAATTGGCAGTGACAGGTAAACAGGCAGCGCATATTTGTGCCTTGATCTGTGGGCATGAAACCAAAATCTATAAAGTGACTCGTAATGAAACTGTGATTCAGCACATCATTAATGCGGAACGTCATTTCTGGCAATGTGTCGAAACAGGTATTCCACCCAGTGTAGATGCTTCGGATTCAGCAGCTAAAGCCTTGCAACAACTTTATCCTGAACAGATTCCATTAACAGTAGAAGACCTGACCCAAAATGAACAAGCTAATTATTTGTTTAATCAGTTACTAGAGGAGCGACATAAAGTTGAACAACACCAGCAGTATTTTGATGAACTGAAACATCAACTACAAATGATGATGAAAGAAGCAGAGCGAGCGGTATTTACAGGTGGTTCAGTCACATGGAAGAAATCACAAGACTCAATCAGCCTAGACAGTAAATCATTGCTTAAACAGCATCCTGAATACCTACAGCAATTTCCCCAAACCAAAGCAGGAACACGACGCTTTCAGATTTATCCGAATGGTGGATAGGGCTGATACCCAAGTAACCCATTTCAATTTAACTAACACCCCAACCAACTGATCCCATACCCCAAACAAGTATGGGATTTTTTATGCCCAAAATTTATTTATCCAAATTTAAACGCCATTTCAACATCTATATAGAGTACATCATCATGATTAAAGGTTTAGCTATTACCCCACCTGTGTTGGGGCGTATCAGTATCGGCAAAATTGTCGAAAAGAATGGAAAACGTCTGCCTGAAAAAGATGATCAATTTACCATTACCAGCCAAATCCAAAATAAAGATGGGTGGGTCAAACATCCACTGGATGAGCAACTACGTGCCAAAGCGCCCAATCAGAACCAAAAGCTGAGAAGCATTCCAGTCCGCATGATCTTCAATGATCCCGATCTCAACTTAAGAGCAGAGTACAGCCTATTTGACCGCCAAACTGGACGTTTAATCTGTTCAGGCAATGGCGAAAGCTGTCAGCGACTCGGTCAAAATGGCATTGAACAACATCCTTGTCCATCCCCTGATTTATGTCCATTGGCACAGGGTGGATTATGCAAGCCCTATGGCAGACTCTACGTCAACTTAGATGAATCAGATGAGTTTGGTACTTTCATCTTTAGAACCACAGGCTTTAACAGCATCCGCACTTTGGCAGCTCGACTTCGTTACTATCACGCAGCATCGGGTGACTTACTTTCTTGTTTGCCATTGCAATTGACCTTGCGAGGTAAAAGCACCACACAAAGTTACCGTACCCCGATCTACTACGTGGATCTGACTTTACGTGATGGCACAAACCTGAAAGATGCGATTAGTTCAGCCAAACAGATGGATGAACAAAGTAAGACAGCAGGGTTCTATCAGGAGGCTTTGGATCATGTGGCACGGCAGGGTTATGGTAATGCCTGCTTTGAGGTGGGAGGTGAAGAGGGTTTGGATATAGTGGAGGAGTTTTACAGCGTTGAATCTCAAACAGAGCATCAGCAAACGCATGATCTCACTCATGTTCAAGATATTCAGAAAGGCTTACAGCAGTCGGTTCAAGCTCTGAATTAAATACTGTTGGGGGCTAAGAAGCCCCCAACAGTAATATTGCTACTATTTTTTATTAAAAAATTTGAACTACTTATTGAATCAATAAACATTACTTAAGTATCGTTTATTTGGAGGGCGGTAGTACGTTAGGCTTTTGTAACATTAATCCATTTATAACTTTTTGTTGTCTACTATCTTCATTACGTAGTTGTTTATCTTTAGAATGATGGTCTTTATTCTCTTCGACTTTGGTGTCGCCATGATTATGATCAGTGATATTACGTAATTCGGTATCATCTAAGGAGCGAATCGTTTTTGAAGTGCTAGGTTCAGCCCATGATGTCGTATTCAAAAAAATGAAAAATAATAAATTGTACTTCATCCATGAAGTCATAGCGTGATCCTTTTTTACTCAATACCGACTACAGTGGTGATATAACCAGTGGCTAAAAGAATTGATAGACCTAATGACATCTCAAATAAAATGGCATAGCCCAATTGTTTCGCAAATTTCGGGTCTTGTAAGCGAGGTGTGAAATACCATTTGTTAAAGGCTGCTAACAATAAAATACTTAGGACAAATAATATTTTAATAATAAATCCATGCCCATAAGGTGTATTGATTAGAGTATTAAAATCTTTAAAGAGTAATAAAGCAATACTAAGACCACAAGCGATGAGTATTCCTACAATAAAGGCTGCTATTTGCCCAAATAGATGCATACGTTCTTTAAGTGGTAAGCCATTAATTTTTTTGCTTGTTTTCCATAATGGATAAAGCGACCCCATCCATAAGGACATTACAAGTACATGTATTGATAACAAAGCTTGAGCGAATAAGGGTAAATTCGTGACGTGTCCGAGTTGTGAAAAACTTAAAACGATTGGTGTGAGCAGTATGGTAAAGATTGCTCCTTCAGTTTTGGAAATATCAATCGTCCCTTTACTAAGTTTGACTATCATAAATATGAGTAAAAGTGCAAAACTGATTGATCGAATGATAGAGACATGTCCAGTAGGAGTATTGACTAGTATATTTATATAGTTGCTATCCCACATACCTGAAAGGCCAGTGTTGGCAAAACTTCCTATAAGAATGAAGAAGCCGAGAACACTTGAAAAAAGGCCTAAACCTGTACCAATAGTCATGTATTTTAGAATAGTCTCCTTGATTTCAACATAACGTCCAAGTAAGAAATAGCAGAAAGCACCGCCAATAACAAATGCAATCCCTAAATATAAAATGACTTTAACCAACCATGTTGCATATATCCAAGTCTCAGGAATCATATTTTTCTCCCTTTATTATAGCAACATGCCAGCAAGCTGCTGGCATGTTGACTATTTTCACTCATTGTTATTTTGCCGATTTAATAGTGAAATTATATTCACCATTCATGTTATGGCCATCGGTACCCATTGTGGTCCAAACCACCGTATATTTTCCTTTTTTTAGTTTTGGAACCGCTACGTCAAATGATTTTTTCATATCATGAGTTATTTGGTAGTTCAAAGGGATATCCTTACGTTGGGCATCAAGTAACTTAACGTTCATTAGCATGACTTCTTCACCAAAATTGAGTGTTATGTTTTTTGGTTGACTTGCTACAGAAGCATTGATCGCAGGAATTGCACTTTCAAGTTTCACGTGTGCAAATGCACTTGAAGCAGTAACAATCAGTGTTGCACCTACGAGAGTGTTACGTAGAGCTGACATTTTATTTTTGAAAATTTTCATTTCTTCATCCTCTTTAAACTAATCTTGGGCTCAGTAATGACCGAATGAAATGCATCAATTGGTTGCTTGGTCATCACCTTTCTCACGCTTATTATTAAAGGATGAGAGAAACATCCCGATGACTTCAAAATTACATTTTTGTCATTTTAAAAATTAAAAAACCACAAGTGGTACACTGGCTTTAAAGAAAACAATGATCACTAAACAAACTAATAAGAGGGAGTCTATTTCCATCTTAATGAAATTATTAATTTAAAAAATTAAATATGAAGGAGGCTTTTATGGACCATCATCATGAAAACAAAGTACTCAATAACAGACTTACTGACCCTGTCTGTGGTATGACAGTTACAGAAGCATCCAAGTTTTATGAAGAAGTTAAAAATAGAACTTTTTACTTTTGTAGTGAGAAATGCCACATAAAGTTTAAAAGTGATCCTCATTTTTATATTACTAAAGTTGAGAATGTAGTTACGTTAAAAGAACCACAAAAGAGGGATGGTGAGGATTCAAATGAAGTTAATCAGCCTGCTCATGTTAATACCTTCACGATATACACTTGTCCAATGCATCCTGAAATTAGACAGAACCATGCGGGAAATTGTCCGATCTGTGGTATGTCGTTAGAGCCTTTACTTCCTGACTTAGATGACGCTGATGAAAACCCAGAACTCAAGAATTTTAAGCATAGATTTTGGTGGACCTTACCGCTAACCATTATTGTAGTTTTCTTAGCAATGTTTGGTCATCAATTGAACTGGTTCGAAATGCAGGTGCAAAGCTGGATTGAACTGGTACTGACTTTACCAATTGTTTTGTGGGCAGGAATGCCATTTTTTGTGAGATGTTGGCAGTCAATCTGGAATCGGAGTCCAAATATGTGGACCTTGATTGGAATAGGTACAGGAGCTGCTTTTATATACAGCCTTGTTGGAACAATAGTACCTCAAGTATTTCCAGACTCATTTGTATCTATGGGGCGTGTTGCTGTGTATTTTGAGGCGACCGCAGCGATTATTTCTCTCACATTGTTAGGTCAAGTGCTAGAGTTAAAAGCACGTTCCCAAACTTCAGCGGCAATTAAATCCCTACTTGGGCTAGCACCTAAAACAGCAAGAAAAATCAGTGTTGATGGTATAGAAGAAGATATTCCACTATCTCATGTACACGTAGGCGATTTATTACGGATACGCCCCGGTGAAAAAGTTCCTGTTGATGGAGTCATTACAGAAGGTTCAAGCTCTGTAGATGAATCGATGTTAACTGGTGAACCTGTGCCAGTTACAAAACGTGTGGGTGATCAAGTCATTGGTGCAACAATGAACATGAATGGTTCATTGGTGATGCGATCAGAAAAAGTTGGATCATCAACCGTACTTTCTCAAATCGTGCAAATGGTTGCTCAGGCTCAACGTTCAAAAGCACCTATGCAGCGGATGGCGGATCATGTTGCAGGACGATTTGTTATGGGGGTTATAGGTATTGCTGTTCTAACTTTTTTGGGGTGGGGGCTATTCGGACCTGAACCTAGTTGGGTTTATGGATTAATCAATGCAGTAGCTGTTTTAATCATCGCATGCCCATGTGCTTTGGGATTAGCTACGCCAATGTCAATTATGGTAGCAACAGGGCGAGGTGCATCAAATGGAGTACTTTTTCGAGACGCTGCCGCAATAGAGAATCTACGTAAAATTGATACATTGATTATTGATAAAACAGGAACTTTGACAGAAGGACAACCATCATTCAATAAAGTAGTAGCCACTTCAGGATATGAAAAGAATGAAGTCCTCCGTTTAGCTGCGAGTTTAGATCAGGGCAGTGAGCATCCTTTAGCAAATGCAATTGTACGTGCCGCCCGTGAGCGAAATCTTACTTTAAGTAAACCTACTTCATTTGAATCAGGTTCAGGTATTGGTGTTAATGGAGAGATAAACGGACAAAAATTAGCGCTAGGCAATACGGCACTGATGAAGCAATTAGGGATATCTGTTAACACTCTTATTCCACAAGCAGAGGTATTAAGAGCTGAAGGTGCCAGTGTTATGTATTTGGCAGCCGATGGAAAACTGCTAGGTCTTCTGGCAGTTTCAGATCCAATCAAAGCAAGCACTCCAGAGGCCCTTTTATCGTTGGAAGACTCAGGTTTAAGAATCATCATGGCAACAGGTGATGGGCTAACTACAGCAAAATCAGTTGGGGCTAAGTTAGGAATTAGTGAGGTTTATGGTGAGGTTAAACCTGCTGATAAATTAGATTTGGTCACAAAATTGCAAAAAGAAGGGAGAATTGTTGCTATGGCTGGTGATGGAATTAATGATGCACCAGCCTTGGCTCAAGCTGATATTGGAATCGCAATGGGCACGGGTACTGATGTAGCAATGAATAGTGCCCAAGTTACATTAGTAAAAGGTGACTTACGTGGTATTGAAATTGCTCGTTCATTATCAGAAGCAACCATTAAAAACATGAAGCAGAACCTTATGTTCGCATTTCTTTATAATGCTTTAGGTATTCCTTTAGCAGCGGGTATTTTATATCCATTTACTGGCTGGTTACTCTCGCCTATGATTGCTGCATTAGCAATGAGCCTAAGCTCAGCATCGGTAATTGGTAATGCCTTACGATTACGTCATCAAAAATAATCACGACTTACCACTCATTAGCGTAAGTTAATGAGTGGTAAGCATCATTAGAATGAGTGCTTAATAACCGAGATATCACTAATTTTTAAAGATAATTTTAAAAGAAATATGTCCCTCGTTATAAGTCGCTTGAATGGAAGCTCCATGCACATCAAGAATAGATTTGGTAATTGCTAGCCCTAAGCCAGTACCTTCCTCAACTCGCTGTCTGGAAGCATCTGTTCTATAAAAACGGTCAAATAATCGATTTAGCTGGTCTGATGATAAAGGTGAGCTTTCATTCTCAATTGTAAAAACAGTTTTATCAAAGCTTTGTTGGCAATTGATTTTGATGACCGAATCTGATTTGCCATATTTAATTGCATTCGATAACAAATTACTTAAAGCGCGGCGTAGCATTAAAGGATCACCTTTTATACTACCTGAACCACTCTGTTCGAGTGACATTCCCTTTTCAGCAGCGATAGCATCATAAAAATCAAATAATGCTGAAACTTCTTTAACTAAATTAACCTGTTGTAGGTTAGGTAAATGTAGACCATGTTCTGCTTTTGCCAAAAATAGCATATCAGAGACCATGCGAGCTAAATGCTCAAACTCTTCTAAATTTGAAAATAGAACTTCCTGATAAGTATTAATATTTCGACTACGAGATAAACATACTTGAGTTTGAGTCATCAAATTGTTAATAGGTGTTCTTATTTCATGAGCAAGATCAGATGAAAAATCTGAAAGTTTTTCTACTGCGGCTTCTAGCCGATCTAACATATCATTAAAAGCGACAGCCAGTGATTTAAGTTCGGTTGGAGTATTTTCGACTTCTAAACGTTCAGAAAGATGTTGGGCTGAGATACCCTCTGCTACTTTTGCCATTTGTTGTACTGGACGTAGCCCTCGCCATGCTGCGAACCACCCTAAGAACATTAAACAAATTGTACCCACAAATCCAATGTATAAAAGTTGACGTCTAAAGTCATTTAAGAAATGTAGATGCTCAGAGGTATCGATTCCAACAATAATCTGAGCTGATATAAACGAGTCATTATGATCAAAAGTCTTTTTATAAATTAATCCACGATAAGTCTTATTTTTAATTTTCCATTCAAGCCATGGATCTTGTTTTGATTTGTTGAGTGCTTGGGGATGAATTACTGATGGTGCTGAGCTAAAAATAACTTGACCTGTTGGACGTTCAATCTGAACAATCAGATCGTGATGTCCAATTAAGGCATCTTTTAAATATAAATTTAGTTCTTGAGAGTTAGATGGGTTCTGTTCAAGTAGATTCTCTATAAGTTGAATTTTGCCTTCTAATTGAGTTCGGTCTTGAGCTTCAAAATGATGCATTACGAGCTTGTGAATAACCAACCCCATAATCATTAAGATGATAACAGTAGAAAGAGAAAAGATGATTGCTATACGAAAGCTGATTGCATTAAACAATTTACGAGTCATCTTCTACCTCTAAAACATACCCCATTCCACGTATGTTCTGTATCAGCTTTGGGCTAAAATTACTGTCAATTTTACTGCGCAAACGTTTGATAGCGACTTCTACAACGTTGGTATCACTATCAAAATTCATGTCCCATATTTGAGAGGCAATGAGCGTACGAGGTAATATCTCACCACGTCTACGCATAAATAATTCCATCAGCGCGAATTCTTTAGCTGTTAAGTCAATACGTTGCCCAGCGCGAGTGACGCGGCGTTTACGAAGATCAAGTTCAAGATCAGCAATTGTAATAAGGTTACTATCTTCTTTTTGTTGTCCCCGTCGGAGTAAGCTTTTAATTCGTGCTAATAACTCAGCAAAAGCAAAAGGCTTGACTAGATAATCATCAGCACCTAAATCCAAGCCTTTCACACGATCTTCAATTTGATCACGTGCTGAAAGAAAAAGAATAGGCATAGTTTTGCCACTTTTTCGGATATCATAAATGATATCCCAACCATCTAGCTTTGGAAGCATCACATCTAAAATGATGAGGTCATATTCTTCGGAAAGCGCTTGATGTTTACCAGATAATCCATCCGTTACCCAATCCGTTATATACCCAGCTTCAGATAGACCTTGTTTAAGGTAGTCACCGGTTTTTTGTTCATCTTCAACTAGTAAGATTCTCATTGATAAAAATCCCATATCACTCATTAAGAACATAATAACGTTATAAATACGTGATTCGTTGTAGATTACAAAAATGTCATTTTCATGTCACATAGATGTTTAGTGAAGGCCTTTAAGGTATTTACATAAAGTTAATTTTTGGAGCAAAACATGAAAACTCTATTCAGCCGTAGCTTAACCACTCTTATGTGTGTTGGTACTTTAATTGTAGGAACTCAGTCTTGGGCAGCAGATGTGAAACAAGGAACTACAGTTGTGTCTGAAATTAAAGCCGATTCAAAGACGCAAGAGAAATGTCAAAAACCTTGTAATATGAAGAATGATGATAAAACCCAACAGGATCATAGTCAGCATGAGCATGGTAACATGACGGATATGTCTCAGATGGATCATTCTAAGATGATGAATATGGGGCAATCTAAAATGAGTAATATGGATAATTCCAGTATGATGAACATGGACCACTCAAAGATGAACATGTCAAATACATCAAATAAATAACAAATACGATAAATGAAAGATCGGGGGAAATTAAAGCGAATAATAGGTTTGCTTGATTCTCCCATCCTTATATTAGATAGGTGAAATAAATGTCTACAAAATTAACGCATGTCCTTTTAATAGGAGTCGGTTTATTTTCATCAACTTGGGTTGTGGCAGCAGTTAAAGAATATGATTTAACAATCGCTGAGCAAACGGTGAATATCACAGGTAAGCCTTTAAAACGAATTACGGTTAATGGGAAATTTGTTGCACCTCTTCTTGAGTTTGAGGAAGGTGATGATGCTATTATTCGTGTCCATAACAAGCTAAAAAAACAAGATTCTTCTATTCATTGGCACGGGTTAATTCTACCGGGCATCATGGATGGCGTACCCGGATTTAATCAGTTTGACGGTATTGCCCCTAATAAGACCTACGAATATAAGTTTAAGGTACGCCAAAATGGTACCTATTGGTATCATTCGCATAGTAAAGGTCAAGAACAAGAGGGCTTGTATGGTCCGTTAGTCATTTACCCCAAAAATAGGACACCTTTAACTGTAGCTGAGAAAACAGATAAGGATTATGTCGTATTACTTTCAGATTTTCATGATTCAACTAGTGATAAAATCATGAATAATCTAAAGAAAGAAGCTGACTATTATCAGAACCGTCGTGAAACTGTTTTTGATGTTTTTAAACAAATTAAAAAAGATGGTTTAAAAGCAACATGGCAAGACCGTTCGATGTGGAACCAGATGCGAATGCTCAAGACAGATATGTCTGATGTGACAAAATATACTTTTTTGATGAATGGTAAGACTCCAGAACAAAATTGGACTGGTAATTTTAAGACGGGTGAAAAAGTACGTCTTCGGTTTATTAATGCCTCAGCAATGTCATTCTTTGACGTCAGAATCCCTAACTTGAAAATGACGGTAGTCAGTGCAGATGGGCAACCAGTGAAACCTGTTCCGGTTGATGAATTCAGAATAGGGACGGCTGAAACGTATGATGTTATTGTAGAACCCAAACAATCAAATTATCAAATTGAAGCAGAATCAATTGATAGGAGTGGTTTTTCAGTTGGTTCCTTACATGATGAGAATACTCCTCCAATAAATCAAATCAAAATGCCGAAGTCACGTCCTCGTTCTTTATTAACTATGGAAGATATGGGGATGGGGCATGATATGTCTTCTATGGCGGGCATGAATCACGACATGTCTTCAATGAAAGGTATGGATCACGATATGTCATCTATGACAGACAGCTCAAAAGATCAGTCAATGTCTGGAATGAACCATGACATGTCTTCAATGAAAGGCATGGATCACGATATGTCGTCTATGACAGACAGCTCAAAAGATCAGTCAATGTCTGGAATGAACCATGACATGTCTTCAATGAAAGGCATGGATCACGATATGTCGTCTATGACAGACAGCTCAAAAGATCAGTCAATGTCTGGAATGAACCATGACATGTCTTCAATGAAAGGCATGGATCACGATATGTCGTCTATGACAGACAGCTCAAAAGATCAGTCAATGTCTGGAATGAACCATGACATGTCTTCAATGAAAGGCATGGATCACGATATGTCGTCTATGACAGACAGCTCAAAAGATCAGTCAATGTCTGGAATGAACCATGACATGTCTTCAATGAAAGGCATGGATCACGATATGTCGTCTATGACAGACAGCTCAAAAGATCAGTCAATGTCTGGAATGAACCATGACATGTCTTCAATGAAAGGCATGGATCACGATATGTCGTCTATGACAGACAGCTCAAAAGATCAGTCAATGTCTGGAATGAACCATGACATGTCTTCAATGAAAGGCATGGATCACGATATGTCGTCTATGACAGACAGCTCAAAAGATCAGTCAATGTCTGGAATGAACCATGACATGTCTTCAATGAAAGGCATGGATCACGATATGTCGTCTATGACAGACAGCTCAAAAGATCAATCTATGTCAGGTATGAACCATGGCATGCAAATGACTACATCTAATGCACCTACACAAGAAAAGAATGGTGATGTTGTATATGGCTGGGCAAATGCTTCAACACCTGTTGGTCAAAAAGCACTTCAATATAGTGACTTACAATCTTTAAAGCCTCAACCAGATACTCGTGCCCCTGAACGTGAAATGGAAATCCGTCTTGGTGGGAACATGGAGCGCTATATTTGGACAATTAATGGTAAGAAGTTTAATGAAACAGAACCATTCAAAGTGAAATACGGGGAACGTATACGCTTGAAATTTGTGAATGACAGTATGATGGCTCACCCAATGCACTTGCACGGTATGTTTATGCAGCTTGAAAATGGTCAAGATCCAAGTAATATGCCAAATAAACACACGATCATTGTGCCACCGGGGAAAACAGTTACAACTTTACTTACTGCTGATGAATTGGGTGAATGGGCTATCCACTGCCATTTGTTATATCACATGGCAGCTGGAATGATGAACAAACTCATTGTGGCAAATGTAGATAGCAATGATGATGATACGAAAAGTATCGTTGCCCAACCTCAAACTAGCCATGAGGGAGTGAATCAACATGCACATCACTAAACAGTTATATTCAAAAACAATTTTATCTGTTGCTTTAATTGGCTTAGCGGGTATGGCATTTGCGAATGATAATTCGACTGAAAATCTAAATAAGAGTACGTCAAGTATGAGTGTGCTTTTACGCGAATCAGGCGGATTAGGCTATGTTGAACGTAATACTGATCAAAAGTCTTCAAACAGCAAAGGGTCTGAAACTTTAGCTTTTAGCCAAAATCATATGAACGAGCATGGTGGGCAAATTTATCAGACAACTAAATTTTCCAATGAGTGGATAGTTGATAAAGATGGAAAGGGCAGCTTAGGTTCGAGTTTCGAGGCATTGATTGGAACAGATGAAAATCGAATGTTTGTTGAAGCTAATATGAATAAAGCGGAGAGTAATGATCCCAAATATGATGTATCAGCTCTTTACAGTAGAAATGTTGCACCATTTTGGGATGTACAAGCTGGGGTAAGGTATAGTGAGGACAAAAATAACCGTAATAGTAATCGCATTGATGGCGTTATTGGATTATTAGGCCTTGCACCTTATTTCTTTGAGACAAAAGCCTACCTTTATGGTGGTGAAAATAATTTTTGGGGAGCCAGTTTTGAGTTTGATCGAGATCTATTACTCACTCAAAAGCTAATTACTCAGCCATATATTGCAGCAGATATTGTGTTTAATGATAATTCTGATTTTGCTACAAAGTCAGGTTTGTCTGAGTTAAAGACAGGTCTAAAAACTCGTTACGAGATTAATAAGCGTATAAGACCATTTGTTGATGTCGCTTATCAATATGAAAAAGGACAGAAATTAACAACTTTTCAAGAAGCTACAAATTCTGAAAAGGGGTGGTTATACGGGGCAGGTATTGAATTAGTTTTCTAAATATTTTATTAAGAATGAATAATGGTGATATTCCATTATTCATTCTTAATTATTTTAAACTTACGGATAACCCTTCAAGTACTTTACAAGAGTTAATTTCCAAAAAACCAGAGCATTTGCTTCTTAAATCAGAAAGTTGTTGCTTAAGCTGAATCTGTTTTTGGATATTCTGCTCTAATTGATGAATATGTTTATCAACTAAGATGTTAATAGAACTACAGTTTCCACAAGGTTTGTCTTTGTATGCTAATAAAATTTTTATTTCGTCCAAGCTCATATTCAAAGTTCGGCAATTAAGAATAAATAGAAGTCGCTCTAAGTGGTCTTTGTTATAAAGTCGATAATTAGCTTCCGAACGATTAGGGGCTAGTAATAAAGCTTCTTTTTCATAAAACCGTATTGTAACAACAGGGCAACCGGATAGCTGAGATAATTCACCAATTTTTAAGTTCATTTCAAGTCACCTGATCTATTGACTCTATAGTAGCTATAGGGATTTTAATATGCAATACGTGAAGATATGACTATAGGCACATCAATGAGTGGTTGCGGTTGTAATCAAGAAAGTTCTTGTGAAGACACTAAGCAAAAACAAAATGAATCAAAAACAGATTCTTGTAAAATTAAAGATTTAGCTACAGAAGAAAGTGAAAGTTCTTGTTGCGATAATGAGGTACAGCAAGAACCTAACCCTGATGAAAAAGATTCATGCGGTAGTAAGCAGTCGAATTCATGCTGTGGTTCGGATTCGATAACTTCACCTGAAAAGATTAGGGGGAGTGAAGATACAGCGACTTTCATCAGTGACTATAGCATCCCGAAAATGGATTGTTCCGCAGAGGAACAAATGGTTCGGATGACTTTATCTTCATTGGTAGATGTTAAGAGCTTGGTTTTTGATTTGCCGAACCGAAACCTAAAAGTTCTGCATAATGGTGAAAGTAATGAAATCACTGCAAAACTTGAAGCTCTTGGATTTGGGGCAAAATTAAATAAAACTGAAGCTTATGAAAATAAAGAACAAGCACAAGAAGCTAGTACTTTTCTGATTCCGAAGATGGATTGTTCGGCAGAAGAGCAAATGGTAAGAATGGCACTTTCTCCCTTGCATGAAGTTAAAGGTTTATCTTTTGATTTGGCGCAAAGACAGTTAGTTGTTTTCCATACCAATGGGATTAATGAAATTACCACAAAACTTGAAGCCCTAGGTTTTGGTGCAAAGCTCGTGGAAACAGTAAAAGCCACTGGGGAATTGCCTGAAACACCAGATCCGACTAAGCAGGCGAAAGTCCTTAAATTATTACTAGCGATTAATGGTGTTCTTTTTTTTATTGAGTTCATAAGTGGAATTATTGCCGCATCGACGGGGCTCATTGCGGACTCTCTTGATATGTTTGCTGATGCGGCCGTTTACGGTATAGCACTTTACGCGGTAGGGAAAGCGGCTAAATACCAATTAAAAGCAGCTCATTTTGCAGGATGGATTCAACTTTTATTAGCTTTGATCGTTATTATTGATGTTGTCAGACGTTTCATGTTCGGTAGTGAACCAGAGTCAGATTTGATGATCATTATTGGCTTCTTAGCACTTATTGCCAATGTGACGTGCTTGTATCTCATTTCTGGGCATAGAGATGGCGGAGCCCATATGAAAGCGAGTTGGATCTTTTCAGCTAATGACGTAATAGTAAATATGGGGGTTATTTTAGCAGGTGTACTTGTTGCATGGACTGGTTCAGCTTACCCAGATTTGATTATTGGTATTCTTGTTTCACTGTTTGTACTGAATGGCGCTCGAAAAATTTTGGCGTTGAAGTAGGGTGCTGACAATGAATTTATTTCAAGTAAAGCAAGACCAGACTGTAAAAATCATTGATCTTAAAAAGGGTGAACAGTATCAAGATAAAAATGATCCTGTTCTGGAGCGTTTAGAACTGCTGGGCTTTAGAGTAGGTGAATCCTTACAAGTGCTTGCGAAAGGGCTTTTTGGTGGTGATCCTGTGTTGGTTCAAATCGAAACCTCACGTTTCGCCTTAAGAAAAAATGAAGCAGAACGAATTTTTGTAGAGATTACCAATGGACACTAAAAATATTGCACTTGTTGGTAATCCTAATTGCGGTAAAACATCACTTTTTAACACCCTCACAGGGACTCGTCAAAAAGTTGCAAATTATGCTGGGGTAACGGTAGAACGGAAAGAGGGATTTTTTAAACTGCCATCTGGTGATACCGTTCGAGTATTGGATTTGCCTGGGACTTATAGTTTAAAACCGAGCAGTTTAGATGAGGAGGTAACTAGAGCAGTATGCTTTGGTGAATTAAAAGGCGAAGTTATACCTGATATTTTTGTATGTGTTGTCGATGCTACGAATCTTCATCTTCATTTAAGTCTTGTACTTGAAGTCAGGGCTTTAAACAGACCAATGTTACTTGTTCTTAACATGATGGATGAGGTTAGAAAGCGTGGGATTTCAATTGATACAACGAAGCTATCTCAGCTTTTAGGTATTCCTGTTGTTGAGTCAGTAGCTGTAAAAACAAAAGGCATTCAGGGGCTATTGACCCAATTGGATCAAAAGAATTTGTTTGTTGCCCCTTATCATTCTGATCTGAGTCACTTTGACCAAATCAAATATATTACAAAACAAGTCATCTTGAAAAATGATAATGGTGATAAACGAACGGCTTTCTTGGACAAAATATTCTTACATCCAGTTTTTGGATTATTAATATTGACCTTTACCATGTTTGTAATGTTTCAGGCTGTCTTTATTTGGGCTCAACCGTTAATTTCCTTTGTTGAGGATTCGATTTCATGGTTTGGTGGGGCGATAGGACCTCTGATTACTCATCCACTTTTAAGAAGTTTGGTCGTTGATGGTGTAATTGCAGGTGCTGGTAGTGTACTCGCGTACATGCCTCAAATTCTGATCTTATTTTTCTTTATTTTAATTTTAGAAGAATCGGGATACTTACCTAGAGCTGCTTTTTTGTTAGATAAGCTGATGTCTAAAGCTGGTTTAAGTGGGCGTTCATTTATTCCACTACTTTCGAGCTTTGCTTGTGCAATTCCCGGAGTCATGGCGACTAGAAGTATTAGCTCTGAAAGAGATCGTTTAGCAACGATTATGATTGCACCTTTAATGACGTGTTCTGCACGACTACCTGTATATGCTTTGCTGATCGCTGCATTCATTCCAAACAAGTTGGTTTATGGTTGGCTCAGTTTACAAGGTCTAGTTCTGTTCGGGCTTTACATGTCAGGAATCGTATCCGCTTTATTGGTTTCTTTATTCCTGAAATTAGTCAGAAAAGATAAAACTGAAAGTATTTTCATTTTTGAATTACCTACATACCGTATTCCAGATGTTCGAAATGTAGCTTTGGGGCTTTATGATAGAGCAACTATATTCTTAAAAAGAGTTGGTGGAATTATTGTCGCACTTTCTATTTTATTATGGTTCTTGGTAACGTTCCCTTTACCACCTGATAATCCAACAATGCCACCAATCAATTATAGTATTGCTGGACAGTTAGGGCATCTAATCCATCCAATATTTGCTCCGATTGGATTTACTTGGGAAATTTGTATTGCTTTGATTCCTGCAATGGCAGCTCGTGAAGTGATTATTGCTGCGTTAGGGGTGATCTATGCAATGTCTGGTGATGAAGATGCAGTTACCCAGACTTTATTATCTCAAATATCTGGTCCGGATGGATGGGGGCTAGCGACAGGTATGTCATTGTTAGTTTGGTTTATCTTTGCCCCGCATTGTTTAGCAACACTAGCGACCATTCGAAGAGAAACAGGGAGTTGGAAACAACCAGTCGTAATGGCTGTATATCTCTTTTCATTGGCTTATTTATTTTCCTTTATAACTTATCAAGTTATAAGTCGGTTTTAATTTAGAAGGCGGTTGTTGATATAAACCAACAACCGCTGTTTAATGAATTAGTTTAATTAATTATAGGATTGTTATTTACAGGATAATCTGTAAAACTAAAAAGGTTAAATTTTGGTCTTGATGTTATGCACTTGTTAAGGACATGCTTATCGCTGTTTTTATCTTTTGCTATCCTAATTGTAGGATCGGCAGCAGCTGCTGCATCTGTACATAGCCCATGTTTAATGTCATCTCAAGATACACAATCCATGCAAATGATGAATTCTGAAGATCATGAAAAAGCAAGTGCTATGCACATGGATTGTATGAAAGCTGAGGTAAAGATTAAGAAGCAATTACATGATCCATCATGTATGTCTAAGCAAGATTGTATTATGTCATTTTCTAAAATTGCATATACATCTACAGCGCTGGATGTTTTGCAGTCGATGATTTTTTTACCTGCGGAACAGTCTACTTTTTCTCCATTAAATCAAAATTTCATCTCATCTGATCTTTCCAATTTATGGAAACCCCCACGCTTTAACTAATTTGATGATTCTTCATCATTCATAGAGTTTTCTATGGGTGTTCTGCACGTGCGCGTGTACATCATTTTAGAGCTAAAAATATGAACTTTAATAAAGGAAAGCTGTCCCTAAAATGGGGTGGATGCTCGATTGCGACGATCTGTTTTTTCTTGAGTTATGGACATGCTTATGCCCAGCCACTGACTTTGGATACAGCATTGAAGCTTGCTGAGCGATATGCGCCTGCTCTAAGAGCTAATAGTGCTCAGATTGAAGGTGCTGAGAATATAGTTTCAGCTTCAGGTATTTTGCCCAATCCTAAACTATTTGTGGGTCTCGATAATTACCCTGTATCAGGTGATGCTGCATGGTCTGTCACACAAGAGGGGATGACGATGCAAAAGATTGGCATCATGCAAGATTTTCCAAATCGTGCCAAAAGATTAGCTGAAGTTGAATTAGCAAAAGCTGAATTGGGTTCAGCAAATGCTCAAACAGAAATTCTGCAAATTGAGTTACGTCAAAAAGTAGCATCGGCATGGCTTAAACGTTTTTATCTTGAGCGTAAACTGGCGTTATATGATGACCTTCTTTCAGAAAATGGATTGCTATCCCAGATTACACAAACACAGGTTGCGTCTGGTCGAACCATGGTTGCTAATACAATTTCCCCTAGGCTGGACAAAACTATTTTGCTTGATCAAAAAGATGATTTGCTTCGAGATATAAATAAGGCAAAACTAGAATTACACCGATTAATCAGTGAGGATTCTAGTGGTACAACTGAAATAGAAAGTTTGCCTACCCAAGAACCTATAATTAATTTTGATACATCACGTTTATATCATCATCTGCATCAACACCCTGAACTAAAAGCATTCCAAGCAGAAAAGCAAACTGTTGAAGCAAAGCTTAAGCAAGCCCAAGCCCTTCAAAAACCAGATTGGGGTATTGAGCTTGCCTATCAGCATCGTGCTCCTGAATTTGGAGATATGATTGGTGTACAACTGACAACAGAACTACCAATATTTTCAAAAAAACGTAGTGGTCCGCTCATTCAGGCAGCATTAGCTGAACAAAATCGGATTACAGCAGATCAGGAGATAAAATACCGCGACCATCTCACCATGTTAGATGAGGGGCTATCGGATTTAAAAGCTCTTGAAAGACAAATCCAACGTACCGTTCAAAGTACACTTCCTTTGGCTAAAGAAAAAGTAACTTTACAGTTAGCAAGTTATCAGGCTGGTAAAGCCAATTTGTCAGATGTCATTGAGACACGACAAGCATTACTAAATCAGCGATTACGTCTCATCGATTTACAACAACAGCAAGCAATTATCAAAGCCCAGCTCTATTTTTCTTTTGTAGAACCCACCTTAAACCATGCTGAGGAGTCAAGATAATGTTAAAAAATAAATTGGCATTTGTAATTGCTGGCTTGATTGTGGGCAGCTTGGGAGTCGGTAGTGGGATTGGATATTGGTATGCGCATCAAAATGATGAAAAGCAAACTGTAAGTGATCAGGCAACTGCTAAAGTGTTGTACTGGTACGATCCAATGAAACCAGAACAGCATTTTGATAAGCCAGGGAAATCCCCTTTTATGGATATGCAGTTAGTCCCTAAGTATGCGGATGAAAGTACTTCTGGAATAACTGAAAGTGCAGGAGTAAAGATTGATCCAGCTCTTCAACAAAATCTAGCCATTCGTTATGCCACAGTCGAACAGGCTGTAATGGGCAATACCTTGTTAACCAATGGCATATTACAAGCGAATGAACGACAGGTAGCAATTCTGCAAACACGAGCAAGTGGTTTTGTTCAGCGTGTTTATGGCCAAGCAGTCGGGGATATAGTGACTCAAGGGAGTCCGATTGCTGATATTTCAATCCCTGAGTGGACTGGGGAACAGACTGAGTTTTTGGCAGTACTTAAAATAGGAGACCGTTCTCTTATTCAAGCAAGTCGACAACGCCTACAGCTTCTGGGAATCCCACCAAATGTGATCCATCAAGTCGAACGGACACATCAAGTACAGTCTAATATGACTTTGAGTGCTCCTTTGAGTGGATTCATTGACTCACTAGAAGTTCGTAGTGGAATGGCTTTAGCTATGGGGCAAACACTTGCCACCATTAAAGGCGTGAATCCAATTTGGTTAGAAGCAGCAGTGCCTGAAACGCAAATTGCTGGGATAAAGCGAGGAGATAAAATCGAAGCAACTTTTGCTGCGTACCCTCAAAAAGTGTCTGGCAAAGTCATTGATATTTTACCGACATTAGATACTACAAGCAGAACCATAAAAGTTCGTATTGAGTTACCCAATAGAGAGGGGCAACTCAAGCCCGGAATGTTTGCTTCTGTCAAATTTTCCAACAATCCTCAAAGCAGTTTAGTTGTGCCAGAGCAAGCTGTTATACGTACAGGTACTCGTAATATTATTATTGTCGCACATGAAAAAGGGCGTTTCGAACCTGTTGTTGTACAGTTAGGACAGAGTGACGGAAATAAAATAGCAATTCTACAGGGTTTGAACGCTGGTCAGAAAATCGTGATTTCGGGACAATTCCTAATTGATTCTGAGGCCAATTTACAGGGTGTACTGGATAAGCTGAACACTGGACAATCGATTACATCATCTCAAGTGACTAAGGCATCAATATACCAAGGCATTGGTAAAGTGGAAAAAGTTACAGCTCAAGACATTACCATTTCACATCATGCAATTGCTGAATTGGGGTGGGGGGCTATGACCATGAGCTTTAAACAACCAGTACAACCATTTACCCAAATTCAGCAAGGCGAGCAGGTCAGTTTTCGTTTTACACGTGTTGGGGATGCTTATGTTATTTCTGACATTTCCAAGATGTCTATGACATCTATGCAGAACTAAACGGGAGAACCATTATGATCGCCCGTATTATTCGTTTTTCAATTACAAATCGAGTATTTGTCTTATTAGCTGCTGTAGTTCTTGCCGTTTGGGGAACTTGGGCTGTCAAGAATACTCCGGTTGATGCTTTGCCAGATCTGTCTGATGTACAAGTGATTGTGCGAACTAATTTTCCCGGTCAAGCACCACAAATTGTTGAAAATCAGGTGACTTATCCTTTAACAACGACCATGTTATCAGTACCCGGTGTTAAAGCTGTTCGGGGCTATTCTTTTTTTGGTGATTCGTTTGTTTATGTCATTTTTGATGAACATACTGATCTTTATTGGGCACGTTCTCGTGTATTGGAATATCTCAATCAAATACAAGAAAGAATGCCTGCAAATGCAAAATCTTCATTAGGACCAGATGCTACAGGTGTTGGTTGGATCTACGAATATGCTTTGGTTGATCCAACAGGGCAACATGATCTCTCACAACTGCGAAGCATACAAGATTGGTTTTTGAAGTATGAACTGAAGACAGTACCAAATGTGGCTGAGGTCGCCACAATTGGGGGGATGGTTAAACAATATCAAGTTGTTTTAGACCCAACCAAAATGGCAGCATTCGGTATAACTCAGCGAAGCATAATTGAAGCAATTCAAAAGGCAAATCAGGAAACTGGCGGTTCAGTCCTAGAAATGGCTGAAACTGAATATATGGTGAGAGCTTCAGGTTATTTAAAAACATTAGAAGATTTTCGGCAGATTCCGTTACGTACAAACGATTTAGGTGTTCCAATCACTCTTGGAGATGTTGCAACGATTCAACTCGGTCCTGAAATGCGTCGTGGAATTACTGAACTCAATGGACAAGGGGAAACTGTTGGAGGTGTTGTGATTTTACGTGCTGGTAAAAATGCACGTGAAACCATTACTGCTGTAAAAGAAAAACTTGCTGAATTACAACAAAGTCTACCGAAAGGTGTACAAGTTGTTTCTGTGTATGACCGCAGTCAATTGATTGATCGGGCGGTAGAGAATCTCAGCCATAAATTAATTGAAGAGTTTATTGTAGTGGCTTTGGTTTGTGGGCTATTCCTCTGGCATTTACGTTCAGCAATGGTTGCGATTGTTTCTTTGCCTTTGGGAATCTTGTCAGCCTTTTTATTGATGTATTATCAGGGACTAAATGCCAATATCATGTCATTGGGTGGGATTGCAATCGCGATTGGTGCTATGGTTGATGCATCTGTGGTTATGGTCGAAAATGCACATAAGCATATCGAAGCTTGGCAACATGAACATCCTGATCGAGTTTTAGAAATACAAGAGCGTTGGGACATCATTACACGTTCTGCCAGTGAGGTTGGGCCTGCTTTATTTTTCTGTTTACTCATCATTACTTTATCCTTTATTCCCATTTTTACTTTGCAAGCACAAGAAGGACGATTGTTCTCTCCATTGGCATTTACTAAAACTTATGCCATGGCTGCTGCTGCGGGGCTATCTATTACATTGATTCCAGTTTTGATGGGATACTGGATTCGCGGGAAGTTACCATCTGAACAACGGAATCCATTAAACCGTTTTCTCATCAAAATATACCGTCCTATGTTAGATAAAGTCTTAGCTTATCCAAAGACAACGTTATTAGGTGCGTTACTCATTTTTCTTATCAGTCTTTTTCCTTTAACGCAATTAGGTGGAGAGTTCCTGCCTAATATGGATGAAGGTGATTTACTGTATATGCCTTCAGCTTTACCGGGATTGTCCGCAGCAAAAGCTTCTGAATTACTTCAACAGACTGATCGAATGATTAAAACTGTTCCAGAGGTTGCCACTGTATTTGGTAAAGCTGGGCGAGCAGAGTCGGCTACAGATCCTGCACCTTTAGAAATGTTTGAAACCACGATTCAGTTTAAACCACGATCTGAATGGCGTTCAGGTATGACACCAGATAAGTTGATAAAAGAACTGGATAAAGCTGTTCAAGTACCGGGTTTAACAAATATCTGGGTGCCGCCTATTCGTAACAGAATTGATATGTTGGCGACCGGGGTTAAAAGCCCAATCGGGATCAAGATTTCAGCAAATGATTTGCAAGATATTGATCGGGTAGCACAACAAATTGAACAGGTTGCCAAAAAAGTGCCCGGTGTTAGCTCAGCTTTAGCTGAACGACTCACTGGTGGGCGATATGTTGATATCGATATTAATCGAATGGAAGCTGCACGCTATGGTCTCAATATCACCGATGTACAGCAAATTGTGTCATCAGCAATTGGTGGGGAAAATATTGGTGAAACTGTTGAAGGGTTAGCAAGGTATCCTATTAATGTACGTTATCCGCGAGAAATTCGAGATTCACTTGAGGCATTAAGAAATTTACCAATTCTGACTGAATCAGGTCAGCAAATTGTTTTGAGTAGTGTTGCCAACATTCAAATCACAGATGGTCCTCCGATGTTAAAAAGTGAGAATGCTCGTCCAAGTGGTTGGGTCTATGTTGATGTACAAGGACGTGATTTAGCCTCCGTTGTTCGGGATTTGAAACAGTCTATTGACCAACAAGTGAAACGCTCTGCGGGTATGAGTATTAGTTATTCAGGTCAATTTGAATTTATGGAAAGAGCAAATGCTCGCCTAAAGGTAGTAATACCAATCACTTTGATGATCATTTTTCTATTGCTGTATCTGATTTTTAGACAAGTACAAGATGCTGCTCTGATTATGCTGACTCTACCATTCGCTTTAATTGGTGGTATTTGGGCAATGTATTTCAGTGGTTATAATTTCTCAATTGCCATTGCAGTAGGCTTTATTGCACTTGCCGGTGTTGCCGCAGAGTTTGGAGTGGTCATGTTGTTTTATTTAAAGCAGGCGATAGAACATGCTCAACAAAATTTATCATCTTTAACTGAGCAGCAACTCAATGATGCCCTTCGTACAGGGGCAGTACTACGGGTTCGCCCTAAAGCGATGACTGTAGCTGTCATTCTGGCGGGTTTGATTCCTATCCTTTTAGGAACTGGAACGGGCTCTGAATTGATGAGTCGTATTGCTTTACCTATGGTTGGGGGCATGATTTCAGCTCCACTTTTATCAATGTTTGTTATTCCCGCTGCATATCAGCTTTTAATCAAAAGAAAACTATCAAAATCTTGATAGTTTTCTTATTTCGTTCAAAGAGGTTTTATTATGTTTAAATTTATTAAAATTGTCGCTCTTGTTGCCACTGTTACTGCGTTAAGTGCATGTAGTAAAAATGAGGCGTCAGAGCAAAAGAAAGCGGAAGCGCCTATGGAGCAGATGAGTAAAGAATCATCTACAGCAACGACAACTCAAGCAGTTGGAGTGATTACGGCTATTGATACGAAAGAAAATATTTTGACACTCGATCATGAGGCAATTCCTGCGATTAAATGGCCTGCGATGACCATGGGCTTTAAAGTTGCTGATCCTGCATTATTGAATGGGCTTGCAGTAGGGCAAAAAGTTGATTTTGAATTAAAGGCTGAGGGAGAAACATACACAGTCGTAGCTGCTAAGTTAAAAAAATAGGATGATTTAGTAGATAGAATTTTGATAGTAATGAGGTTCTTTTCAAAAGAGCCTTATTCTCTAATAAAAAACAAAACATATGGTATTGCATATATATGGTAATTCGAATATAAAGATATTATAAATTATCAAAAGAGCTCAATTCGATGACAACTTCATCAACTGTGACGATTTATCACAACCCAGCTTGTGGGACATCTCGCAACACTTTGGCTTTGATCCGTAATACAGGGATTGAGCCAACTGTGATTGAATATCTCATTACACCACCTAGTCATGACGAATTAGTTAAATTGATTCAGGATGCAAAATTAACAGTAAGAGAGGCCATTCGCCAGAATGTAGATCCTTATCGGGATTTAGACCTTGATCGTAGTGATTTGAGTGATGAGCAGTTACTTAGTTTTATGCTTGATCATCCAATATTGATTAATCGACCATTTGTTGTTACTGAATTAGGCACTCGCTTAAGCCGTCCTTCTGAAGTTGTCTTAGATATTCTACCATTACCTCAGAAGGGTGCCTTTACGAAAGAGGATGGTGAAAAAGTGATTGATGAAAATGGTCAACGAGTGAATTAAAAATTTTACTTTTTGTATGTGATTATCCGCATATCCAAATAAGTGAATGGGAGTTAAGAATGGACCAAGTTAATTTTTTTAAATGCTTATCAGATGAAACTCGACTAAATATCGTGACTTTAGTCGCTGAGAATAAAGAATTATGTGTTTGTGATTTGACTGAAAAGTTGCAACTGAGTCAGCCAAAGATTTCTAGGCATTTAGCGTTATTGCGTTCTTCTGGTCTCTTACAGGACAGGAGACAAAGCCAATGGGTGTATTACAGCATTAATCCGCAATTACCAATGTGGTGCCATGACGTTCTGAATCTTTTGGTAAGCAGTCAAACCATAGTAAATAAAGATTCCCAAAATATCCAAATAAATAGCTATTGTGAGTAATAGAATATGAAATTTCTTTTTTTGTGTACTGGAAATAGTTGCCGTAGCATCCTCTCAGAAGTCCTTTTTAACAGTCGTGCGCCTGAAGGATGGAAAGCATACAGTGCAGGTAGTAAGCCATCAGGGCAAGTACATCCATTGACTATAGAAACTTTAGAAAATCTTGGTCTCTCAACAGATGGTTTGTGGAGTAAAACCATTGATGACTGCGAACAATATCAACCTGACGTCGTGATTACTGTTTGCGATTCAGCAGCTCAAGAAGCGTGTCCACTTTATTTAGGTGGAGCGATTAAGGCACATTGGGGCTTGGCTGATCCTTCACATTTAGATTTGCCTAAAGAAGAAAAATTAAAAGCATTCCAAGTTACTGTTGATCATATCAACCGCCGCTTAGACGCTTTATTGGCACTAGATACAACTCATATGTCTCGCCCAGATTTGATTGCAGCAATCAATCAAATTTCGCATATTGAATGAGAACATCATGGCTCAACAAAGATTATCTTTTCTAGATCGTAACCTCACTCTATGGATTTTTATCGCCATGGCATTGGGGATTGCGATAGGTGTGTTCTTTCCGCAAGCTTCCGTTACTTTAGACAAAATGAGTGTGGATTCCGTCAATATTCCAATTGCGATTGGTTTGATTCTGATGATGTATCCACCTTTAGCCAAAGTGGACTATGCTACTTTGCCACAAGTGTTTAAAGACAAGAAAACCTTAACTTTGTCTTTGGTGCAGAACTGGGTGATTGCGCCTGTATTAATGTTTGCATTAGCAATTATTTTTTTACATAGCTATCCAGAGTACATGACAGGCTTGATCCTGATCGGTTTGGCTCGCTGTATTGCAATGGTCTTGGTGTGGAATGGTTTAGCCTGTGGTGATAACCAATATGTAGCAGCGTTGGTGGCATTCAATAGTATTTTCCAGATTCTGTTTTTTAGTACCTATGCTTGGCTGTTCCTCACATTCTTGCCACCCTATTTCGGTATTGCAGGGCAAGTGATCAATGTTGATTTCTGGACGATTACCCATGCGGTGTTGGTTTACTTGGGGATTCCATTTCTTCTTGGTTTCTTGACTCGTTTGGTTTTGGTCAAAGCCAAAGGCTTAGATTGGTATCAAAATGTCTTTTTACCCAAGATCAGCCCACTCAGTTTATTGGCACTTCTTTTTACCATCGTGGCAATGTTTAGCCTAAAAGGTGGTGATGTAGTGAGCTTACCATTGGATGTTCTGCGTATCGCAATCCCACTCACGATTTATTTTATTGTGATGTTTTTCATCAGCTTCTTTATGAGTAAATGGATGGGCAATGACTATCCTAAAACCACAGCAATTTCTTTCACGGCTGCTGGTAATAACTTTGAGTTGGCTTTGGCTGTAGCGATTGCAACCTTTGGTTTGGCTTCACCTGTGGCATTTACCACCGTGATTGGTCCTTTAGTTGAAGTACCTGTATTGATCGCTTTAGTGAGTGTGTCTCTATGGCTCAGAAAAAAGTATTTTAAATCGGTTTAATTGTAATGAATCTTCCTAATGTTGATATGGAGCTACTTGAACAGCCAACTTTGGAAAAAGTTCAAGCTAAATCGTTAGATCATGCGCCACGTATTTTGTTGTTATATGGTTCTAACCGTGAGCGTTCGTATAGTCGTTTAGCCGTGATGGAAGCAGGTCGAATCTTGGAACAGTTTGGTGCTGAGGTTAAAATTTTTCATCCGAAAGGGCTACCTTTGCCAGAAGATGCGGATATGGAACACCCAAAAGCAAAAGAACTACATGAGCTTTTGGCATGGTCAGAGGGCATGGTGTGGTGTTCGCCTGAACGTCACGGTTCAATGAGTTCGATCTTTAAGTCACAGATAGATTGGATTCCATTGGCAGGTGGTGCGATTCGTGCCACTCAAGGAAAAACACTGGCACTAATGCAAGTCAGTGGTGGTTCGCAATCTTTCAATAGTGTCAATCAAATGCGTATTTTAGGGCGTTGGATGCGGATGATCACGATTCCGAATCAGTCTTCAATTCCAAAAGCATTTTTAGAGTTTGAAGAAGATGGGCGAATGAAAGCATCATCGTATTACGACCGTATCGTGGATGTGATGGAAGAGCTGTATAAATTCACCTTGCTGACACGGGGGCAAAGTCAGTATTTAACTGATCGTTATTCTGAGCGTAAAGAATCTGCTGAAGAATTATCAAAACGTGTTAATCAGCGAAGTTTGTAGAATGCTGGAGAAAATTAAATGCAAAATCAACATTCTCGTTTAATTATTTTAGGTTCGGGACCTGCGGGTTATAGTGCAGCCGTATATGCAGCTCGTGCCAACCTCAAACCAACATTGATTGCTGGACTACAATTAGGCGGGCAATTAACAACAACGACTGAAGTTGATAATTGGGTTGGCGATGCTGAGGGCTTAACTGGTCCTGTACTCATGGAGCGTATGCAGGCGCATGCAGAACGCTTTGGTACAGAAATGGTCTATGATCACATCAATGAGGTGGATCTCAAAACTCGCCCATTCGTACTCAAAGGTGACATGGGTGAATATACTTGTGATGCACTGATTATTGCAACAGGTGCAACGGCTCAATATCTAGGTCTTGAGTCAGAGGCAGCTTTCATGGGGCAGGGTGTGAGTGCCTGTGCAACCTGTGATGGTTTCTTCTATAAAAACCAAAATGTCATGGTGGTTGGTGGTGGTAACACTGCGGTTGAGGAAGCTTTATATCTGTCAAATATCGCTGCACATGTGACACTGGTACACCGTCGTGACAGTCTGCGTTCTGAAAAGATTTTGCAAGACCATCTTTTTGCCAAAGAAAAAGAGGGCAAAATCAGCATTATTTGGAACCATCAAGTTGATGAGGTTTTAGGTGACAACACAGGTGTAACGGCGGTACGTATTAAATCCACTCAAGATGCAAGTATCCAAGATGTTCAAGTGCAAGGCTTGTTTGTTGCGATTGGACATAAACCCAATACAGGAATGTTTGAAAGTCAATTGAACCTACGTGATGGCTATATCCAAGTCCAAAGTGGAACTACGGGTAATGCAACAGCTACATCTATCGAGGGTGTATTTGCTGCGGGTGATGTGGCAGACAGTATTTATCGTCAAGCGATTACCTCGGCTGGTTCGGGTTGTATGGCAGCATTGGATGCTGAAAAGTATTTAGACAATCAAGAATAATCAATACATTCACTGAAATAAATCAAGCTAACTCCACCTCTCATGGGTGGAGTTAGATTTTCTATATTGTTTTTTTATTTAGCTACTTATAGTGTTACGCCAGCGTTTCTCTATTTCGGATTCGCTTACTTAAAGCGAGTGTGGGATAAGTAAGCAGATCCTTTTTAGTAATTGGTATGCTCATTACAAATTCTTTTGGGAACATCAAATTAGTTGGATGGATGAGCAATTAAAATTCAGATTTATAAGAGATAAAATTCCTTTATCTCTTATTTTTATATTAAGTGTTTTTGTAATTGGGATTGTACTTTTTTGAGCTGTACCACATGGCTTCAGGCTATTTGTGCATGATATATGTTGCCCAATCAGCCATTAAGCCTTTACGTTTTTCTAAATAGCCTCCACGTAAATAAGAAGCTTCAACCTTATCTGGAAGTTTGTGTGCGAGAACATGTTCACACACTTCTCTACGGTAATCTGTTTTGTCTGCCGACCAATCACGGAAAGTAGACCGAAAGCCATGCGTTGTAATGACTCGGTTTTGTTTGGGATCAATATAGCCTAAGCCATTTTCTTTAAGCTTTTGCTCATGCAGTCGTTTGATTAGGGTCGTCAAAGACATATCAGAAAGCATCTCACCACTCCGTGGCGCAGGGAAGATGAAATCTTGAATTAGAGTATGATTTTGAATTGATTCAAGCAAACTTATCGCTTCTTTCGACAAAGGCACATGATGTTCCTTTTCTGCTTTCATACGTTCTTTAGGAATAATCCAGACTTTATTCTTAAAATCAATTTCCTGCCATTTCGCCCCAAAAATCTCACCAGAGCGACAGGCGGTTAAAATTGCAAATTCCAGAGCTTTTGGTGAAATTCCTTTTTTCTGTCTTAAGTGTTGGATAAACTCAGCAACCTGTTCATAGGGCAGGGATGGGTGAGGGCGTGATTCCTGCTTTAAATTACCTAATATAGGTTCAAGATTGCCTTTCCATTCGGCAGGGTTGTCACCCTCAAAATATCCCATTGCTTTGGCATAATCAAAAATGGTTTCTATACGACCACGGATACGTTTGGCTGTTTCGTTTTTCTCAACCCAAATAGGTCTTAAAACTTCAGCAATATCGGCTTTGGTAATGTTACTAATAGTAAGATTGCCCAAAGTTGGGTAAATATAAGTTTCTAGTGTTGATGACCATTGTCCAATATGTTTTTCATTTTTGAGTTCACGGGTTTTATTGGCAATAACAACTTTTGCACATTCCATGAATGTTTTGTTCCGTAGTTGCTGAACATGAAGCTTTGCAAGCTGTTCCTGTTGATGGACAATTGGATCAATACCACTTCGTATTTGTAATTTTAATTCAGTGGCTTTAGCACGAGCTTCAGCTAAAGAAACTTCAGGGTATGGACCAATACCAATATCACGTCGATGAGGTTTTAATTTTCCATCTTTATCCAGATGTTTTCCCACCACCGCACGTAAAATCCAGACACGGGAAGTTCCTTCGACGTTTAAACAAAGACCATCAACACCACCTACGTGATATCGACCAGTCTCTTTAATTTTTGCTACACTAAGCGCAGATAGTTCTTTAGCTTTCTTTGGCATGTTATTGTCTACCCCTCAAATTACCCCTCATAAAATACTGGAAATAGTCGGATTAGACAAGACTGAGTTGGATGGGTGTAATTGTAATTAATTGAAAAATATTAATTTATAATATTGGATTGGACTTCTTAGGATTGGTGTTAGACGGACACCGCTTCC
>NZ_LBMZ01000019.1:0-2104 GCF_001005525.1 Acinetobacter sp. AG1
CGACATCACCTTTATCACCTTTATCGCCCTTGTCACCTTGAGCACCTGTAGCTCCAGTTGCGCCCGTAGCGCCTACGTCACCTTTATCGCCCTTGTCGCCTTTATCGCCTTTGTCACCTTTTAAAGAGGCTAACCACTGAGTTTGTGTACCAACATATCCACCTACAACTGCAAGTTCATAAGCACTTTTACCATCAGCACCACCGCCTAATGTAACTCCTAACTTTACGATTGGTTGTAAGCGTTTATTGTTCGCTAACAACTATTATCCAGCATTACAACAAGCTAATACTAAACTGATTCCACATGGTTTGGTCAAAGTGGAAGGCAACACTGTTGTATCTGCAAATGGTGAGCGTCAAGAGGTTGATGTGATTATTTGGGGTACTGGTTTTGAAGTTTCACATCCACCTATTGGTAAGCGTGTTTCAAACGAGAAAGGTGAATGTCTGAATGATTTATGGAAAAGTAGTTCTCCAGAAGCATATTTAGGTACAAGTATTGAAAATGTACCGAATGCCTTTTTAATTTTGGGTCCGAACGTATTAGTTTATGACTCATTTATTGGTTTAGCTGAAGCGCAATTGGACTATATTGTGGATGGTTTGCTTAAGATCAAAGAAAAAGGTATTAGCAAGCTAAATATCAAACCAGAAGTGATCAAGAAGCATAATGATTTGGTACAGCAACATTTGAAGACGACAGTATTCAATGCGGGTGGATGTAAGAGTTATTATTTAGATGCAAATGGTCGTAACTTTGCAGCTTGGCCATGGTCATTGAAGCAGTTAAAACAGCGTTTAAAACGTATGGATTTGAACGATTATCAAGTAACTTATCAAACTGAAAAAACAAACTAATCATTAGATAAGTGATAAAAGGGCAGTAAATTTTATCGAAGGATAGAGTTTACTGCTTATTTTTTGCATGATAGAAAAAAATTAGGAAAGAAATATGAAAGAAGGACAATCTAGCCGAACGGCGGAAGCAGCAGCAGCATTGCGCGCGAATCACTTTCAAAATGCTGAAAACCCAGTATTTTCTGATCCTTTTGCATTTGAATTAACAAGTAAAGGTTGGAAAAAACTATTAACAACGCCTCTGACCGTAAAAGTGATGAATTCCTCTATATTTAATCGAACACTTGGTTTATTAACGGGTCAAGTGGTAGGTCGATCACGTTATGCAGAGGATTTATTGCAGCAGGCAATCGAAGCTGGTATCCAACAATATGTATTGGTTGGGGCTGGACTAGATTCTTTTACACTGAGACAAGCAAAAAAATATCCTCATTTAAAAATTTTTGAAGTTGATCACCCTGACACTCAAGCAGAGAAACAAAAAAAGTTAACTCAGTTCGATCAGGTTCCAACCAATGTTGAGTTTGTTGCAATTGATTTTGAACAAGAGTCTATTGCTGAAGCATTAGCAAAGAGCAACTTTCAAGTAGAACAACCAGCTTTCTTTTCTTGGTTAGGTACAACTCATTATCTTGAGCCACAAACGACACTCTATACCTTAAAAAGTATTAGCAGTATTGCTGCTGCAAAAAGTGAGGTGGTGATGGATTATTCAATTGATTATCGTGAATTATCTGGAGTAGAACGTTTTGGAAGTATGTTCGTTTCCCAATTCACACGTTTTTTAAAAGAACCCTTAAAAGGACAATTTAGACCTAAAGCTTTACACCAAGCTGTAAATCAAATGGGCTATCAAGTGGCTGAAGATCTGTCTGGAGATGGTTTAAGTGAAAGATATTTTAAAAATCGGGCGGATCATATTCGTCATACCATAGCGACACATATGCTACATCTACGCTTGGATTAGTTTCACTGATCATGCTCAACCGCTTTAGCCTTTTGTGGCTAAAGCAGATATTGTGATCTTCACTTATTATTATTGATTAAAATGGCTGTAAACCTTGTACAACATTTTTTAACTCACTGTCATTGAGCCAGAAAGATTTCTTTAAAAATAGGGTCGTTATTATACTTCCTGCTGCTTCACTATCTGGGCTTTTACAAAAAAAGCCGTAGCTATGACTTAGGATTGTATTGTTCTCGAAGTTGATTTCATCAAAAAATGGTTACTGAATAATGTCAAA
>NZ_LBMZ01000054.1:0-7303 GCF_001005525.1 Acinetobacter sp. AG1
AAATTAATTATTTAAATCTAAATAAAGCTTTTTGTGTAAAAAATTCTGCACTATTGCGTGCACTAAAAGTATATGTTAGTTTTTTAAATATGTGCAGATTACACATTAAATATTGATTTTAATGATTCATACCACATAATGCAGAGATGTGAGTTTTTAATTCTTTAAAAATCAATATTTATCAACAATTAATGAGTTTGCAAAAGGACAACCTAATGAAAAAAACTTTTAAATTATCAGTGATAGCAACAGCTTTATTGGCTGCGAATGTATATGCAGCAAACACGAATATTAGTGGAGATAACAGTAATTCGATAACTGGCGGTATAGATACCACAGTTGTCGGTTCAAATAATAATGTTGGAAACACTACAGTTGTTGGTTCGAATAATAATGCGACGGGCAATGAAGGGTTCGTTGGTGGAACAGGCAACACAGTAGATGGATTTGGTTCTGCTGTCATCGGGAATAACAACACAACGCATGATCAGTATGCAGTTGCTTTAGGTAGTAATAATGAGGTGACAGGAGCAGGTAGTACCGCTGTTGGCAATAATATTGTTATTAATGGCAGTCAATCTACAGCGATTGGTGGCAATAGTGATGTGAAAGGTCAGTACGCTAGCTCTTTTGGTGACGGCGTTAAAGTAGACGGAGTAGGTTCAACTGCGGTTGGTTCTACTTCACAGGCAATTGGTGAGTATGCAACAAGTCTTGGATATGGCGCTCAGGCGACAGCGAACAATGCAATTGCAACAGGTAGTAATGCTACTGCGAGTGGTCTAAATTCGATTGCCATTGGTAATACTGCTGAAGCCAGCGCAGAAGGCGCAATTGCACTTGGTAACGGTGCAAAAGCAACTGCTAAAGGTGCTGTGGCAATTGGGGCCGGTACAGTCAATGATGTGGAAAATACTGTTTCACTTGGTGATCGTCGTATGACTTGGGTCGCTGATGGTATTGGCGATAATGATGCCGTGAATGTCAAACAATTAAAAGATGCGCTTGCGAGTGTTGATACAGCGCCAAGTCAAGCAGATCTTGATGCAATTAATAATAAAATCGCCGCTGAAAAAACTGCACGTGAAGCAGGTGATGCTGATCAAGCAAATAAATTAGCTGCTGAAAAAACTGCACGTGAGGCTGGTGATGCTGATTTACAAGCAAAAATTGATAATGAAGCACAACTTCGAGCAAAAGCAGATGCCGATGAAGCGACTGCACGTACAGCTGCAATCAATAACGAAGCTCAACTCCGTACTAATGCCGATGCAACCGAACAAGCAGCACGCATAGCGGGAGACGAAGCTGAAGCAACAGCACGAATTGCCGGTGATGAAGCAGAAAAAGCAGCACGTATTGCAGCAATTAATACTGAAAAAGATGCTCGTATTGCAGGAGATGCTGCTGAAGCAACAGCACGTAACAATGCCGATATTGCTTTAGGAAAACGGATTGATACTGAAACAGCAACTCGTATCTCTGAAGTTAACCGTTTAGATCGACGTGTTGATCAATTAAACACACGTTTAGATCATGTTGAAACCACTGCAAATCGTGGTATTGCGATTTCTTTAGCAACACAACAAGCGATTCCAAGCATTCAGCCAGGGCAAGTTGCTGTATTTGGGGGAGTCGGATATTACGAAGGAGAGGCTGCTGGTGCATTTGGTGTTGTGACATCATTTAGTGACCGTTTCTCTGGAAGTGGTGCAGTAGGTGTTGCTGATGGTGGGAAATTTGGCGGTCGTGCTGGCGTCGCTTATGTCATCGGAGGGAACTAAGTTGGGCTTAGTTATATTAAAAACTGAGTCAAATTTAGTCACAATAAGAAGGATGATGTAATGAAAAAAGCTTTTCAATTATCAGTAATTGCAGTTGCCTTAATGACAAGTCATGCGTATGCGGCACCTGTATGGGAAGGACCAACAGGAACAGGCACTGGTTTGAGTAATGCGATGGGAGGGGAAACGAATTATGCCAATGTCCCATCGACAGCAAATGGTGTTATTTTGGGGCAGCTCAATGATGTTGATAATACCAGTGTTGGGTTAGGTTATAACAGCAATGCTATGGGCAAAGATAGTTTTTCTGCTGGTTCAGCAAATGATGCCACTGGTGATTCCTCTATTGCTTTGGGCCGTGACACACATGTTCAAGCTAATGCTAATAATGGTATTGCACTTGGTGCCACAGTTATTACGGAAAAAGCAGGAGGTGTCGCCCTCGGTAATAGCCAGCACGTTTATGATGAAAGTGGAACTGCGGTAGGTCGTGGTAGTGTGGTCGCGGGCCAGCAAGCAAGTTCTTTAGGGCACGCTGCTTGGACAGGTGGTAATGGTGCTACTGCGATTGGTAGCGAAACATGGGCAAATGCCGAAAATGCAACGACTCTGGGCTATAACGCAGAAACAGGCGGTAAAAATGCGGTGCGCGTTGGTGCTCAATCACAGGGTTCTGGATTGAATTCTATCGTGATTGGTAGTCATGCGACAGCGACTACTGAAGATTCAATTCAGTTAGGTTCTGGTGGTGCAGGTGCAGCCGGTATTCCAGGTACATCTATTGCTGATGATAAGAACTCTGTTGCGATAGGCTATGGTTCTGATACACAGGGCCAAGGAGCAAGTAGCGAAAATACGGTCAGTGTTGGTGGTTTACTCGGTGGTGCAATTCGCCGTATTACGCAGGTGACGGATGGTGTGGATGATAAAGATGCCATTAACGTATCGCAGTTGAATGATGCGATTGCAGGTCTAACTTCTGGCGCTGAACTTATCACTACTGCTGATGGTTTATTAACAACAGAGAAAGAGCAACGTATTGCGGCTGATACGACTGCAATAAATGCAATTGCAGCAGAGGCTACAGCACGTGCAGCAGGAGATACTGCATTACAGTCATCACTGAATGATGAAGCACAAAAGCGTGCGAATGCTGATGCAGCACAAATTGTTGCTCGTACAGCAGCCATCGATAATGAAGCTCAATTACGTGCAGCAGCAGATGCAACTGAAAAAGCAGCGCGTATAGCAGGTGATGAAGCAGAGAAAGCAGCACGTATAGCAGGTGATGATGCAGAAAAAGCGGCTCGTATTAGTGCAGTTAATGCTGAAGCGCAGGCGCGTATCGCTGGTGATGCGGCTGAAGCAGCAGCTCGCGCTGATGCTGATCTTGCTTTGACGAATCGTATTAATACTGAGGCAGCAACTCGCACTAGTGAGGTGAATCGTTTAGATGGTCGTATCGATCAAGCAAACCGTCGTTTAGATGATATTGAGAAAAGTGCTTACCGCGGTGTAGCAATTGCATTAGCTGCACAACAAGCTGTGCCGAATATCCGTTCTGGTCAAATTGCCTTATTTGCAGGTGTTGGTCATTACGAAGGGGAAACAGCAGGTTCAGTGGGTGTTGTGACCTCTTTTATTGCGAATCGAGTTTCTTTGAGTGGTGCTGTGGGCTTTGCTGGTGGGAATGAAGTGGGAGGACGGATTGGTTTAAGTTATTCATTCTAGAGCTGCATAATCTAAATGAAGATTCAAATTAAGAGAATTTGAGTGTTATGGATTGGCTAATTTAAAACTCAAATTCTCTTTTTCGCTCCTCTTGGGTTACTTTTATTCAGCATGGAAGTAACCTTTTTTTATTTTTCGATTAAATCAGCTTATTTGATTGATAGATTGTTATTTCTGAGCAATTTAGTTGGTTTAAGTATCTGTTAAAATATTTTGAAATCTATAAAACAGGTGATAGGACATCATCTGTCAAAAATATCGAGAATAAGGTTGATTGGGGCAATATGAATGGCAGATATACATTCCAAAATGTGCTTGGTGTTAATGGGGACGTTGTTCTTTACAGGTTGTACAGATGAAAATGGCAATTATAGTGTTGGTGTTAGTTTAGGTGGCACAGGAACAGGTGGTTTATCAGTTGGAACTGAAAGTCCAGTTCCAAAACCTCAACCAGATATTAATCCTGATCGAATGGAAGATGATGCAGAATATGCAGTTGCATATCCTAATCCTGTTACGCAAAATTGTGATGGTATTGAACGTACAATTCAGTTTGTTAGTCACTATGCACCATTTTCTCCAATGGTGCAGGGCGATAGAATGGATCTCCTAAGTATCCATAATGGTTTAAAGGTGAGATATAAATTAAAAGTAGTTGTTAAAAATAATACATCAGCGCCAATGTATGAATATATTAATAGTTGTGATGCTGCTTTTCAGTTAACAGGAACAAAAACATCTAAGAAAGCTCAAACAGATTATTGTTTAAATGATGAAACGGTGAATACCTATCAGCCGAATGAATCTCGAACATATTATTATTCTTTTAATTTACCTAATATTTTACAAAACTGGACAGCAAGCTATCATACACAGTACTCAAAAGAGTTATATGCATCTAATTACGATGATGAAAATGAGAGTAAGCGAACACAGTGCGCTCCATTAAGTACAATTCTTTTAATCGACCAATATCCTTCAACGAAAGATGGTGCTCCTCCAACATCAAGTACAGGGGGTACAGGAAATAATAATTCTGGATCGAATAATAATTCGTCTACCAATCCTACAGATCAGCCTCCTATTTTTGGCGGTTTTGATTTGGGTGAGGGTGATACTGAAAGTCCTACTTTCGGCGGTTTTGGTTTAGGTGATGAACCTTAAAAGAATGTCTTTTCACTTTTAATGTATTTTTTATGAAATAGAAGGCGATAAATATTTTTATCGCCTTTTTACATTTTCAATACTAGTTATATACAGCGCTACAAATTTAAAGAAATATGAATATGCGAACATATTCAAACTGGTTATTTTTTAGGATTTTAAGGTTCATAAAAATTATTTATCAGTTTTTTGCTGTTTATTTGATCGCATTTTTGCCTGTATCACTTATGAGTTTTTAAAAATTAACTAATTGAAGATAGTTAGATTCAGACGGTGATACTGTTTTTTAGTGTTGAATCGCAGCATATGCATTCTTTGTTTGATCAACCAGTTGGAATCGTTTTGAAACTCTATTCTCAGTTACTTTAAGTAGAACAAAGTTTAGGTATTAATCGTAATAACGGGAGTTTTATGTTTTCACCCTATATCCATGCATTTGCATTGTTTTTTTCATTATTAAATCCGTTCCTGATGAGTGTCTACATGGTCGGGATGATTCGGAATACCGATGTAAAAGTATTTAATAAAGCATTGATTCAAGGGAGCTTAATTGCTTTTGCTGTTTTTGCATTATTTGCATGGGGGGGGGGAGAATATTTTTAGTCGCTATCTAAATGTAAGATTTGAATCTTTCCAAATATTTGGTGGATTAATTTTTCTTGTAATTGGTTATCGTTATGTGTTTCAGGGTGCAGAAACAATCGGTGAAATGCGTGGTGCTCCTGAGCATTTGGCAGGTACGATTGCTATGCCTTTTATGATCGGACCGGGAACAATTAGTGCTGCGGTTGTCACAGGCGTGAGTGTTCCATTTGGAGGAGCAATTACTGTGATTGCCCTCACATTGGCGTTAACTTGCAGTATTCTTATCGCGATGAAATACGGACACGATCATTTACGCTACAAGCATGCGAAGTATATTGATCGTTACTTTGACATTATGGGGCGTTTATCTGCCTTACTGATCGGTACAATTGCTGTCGATATGATCGTTAATGGTGTGATGGGACTCATTCAATCTACAAATTTAAATTAAATTGTCAGATATAAAATTTTGTATGATGAGTATTTATCTAGTTAATAACACATTGTTAATTTTAGATAAAATCTAATAAAAAGGGTCTATATGTAATCCTACTGAAATAATGTTTCGATCTATCATAAAAATAGTTGATGATGTTTTATACATTTATACGTATTTTTACGTTGAGGAATGAACGATAATACACATGTTGTATTCTCCTATGAGTTCTCCTATGTATCCATTAGATCAATTGAACCAAGCACCTGATGATCAGTCAGAGCTTACAATGTCAGTTTTAATGACACCTGATATGGCAAACTTTTCAGGTAATGTTCATGGTGGAGCAATTTTAAAACTGCTTGACCAAGTTGCTTATGCTTGTGCAAGCCGTTATTCAGGCAGTTATGTTGTGACCTTGTCTGTTGATAAAGTTAATTTTAAAGAGCCAATTTACGTTGGTGAATTAGTCACATTTTTAGCGAGTGTTAATCATGTAGGACGTACTTCTATGGAAGTCGGCATTCGTGTAGAAGCACAAAATATTCAAAAGCGTACAATCAGACATACCAATACATGCTATTTCACCATGGTTGCTGTGGATGAGGAGCGTAAACCTAAAATTGTTCCGACATTAAAATTAGATACAGATTGGAAGCGTTGTCGTTTCGAAGCTGCAGAACAGCGTAAAGACCTACGTCTACAAGAAGTACAGCAACCTTCTTGCAGTATTTTCAAGAAATCTAGCCAGTGTTGATTTATTCATCACATTCCTAGTGATCTAAAAAAAGATCGAACCGCAGCATGGTTCGATCTTTTTTTATTTGTAAAGATGAGTCAGATCATTACAAATGTTGTTCTAAAGGGTCTGGAGGAACCTGAAGATCAAATTATTTACTAGCGGTCGGAGCAGCTGTTGTTGCTGCATCACTTGCTGTGGTGTCTGTCGTAGCTGGATTTAGAGTTTCAGGTTGCTCCTGAGTTGATACCACGACTTTCTCTTCTGTGGTTTTGGTGCTATGTGATTTGTCATGAGCCGAAGCCGCAAATGTTGTTGCCGCTGTTAAAGCAAATGTTGTCGCAATTAAAGTCTTAATGAGTTTCATGTTTGGCATCCATATTTGAACTTAATTAAAAAATTACAGCTTCAATTCGAGAGATGAATGAGAACAAATCTTGAATTTCTGCATGAGGTTTATGCTAAGTGCCTAAGTTTTTTACAGCAATATTCTTAACAATCTTTTACGATAAGCTTAACAATGGAACATCATAAAATGCGGTTTTGTGATGCGCTTGTAAAGTTAAATGCCTGAACCTATCAATAAAATGTATATAAATATGTATTTTTGATTAAAAAATAATCTAAAATTTTACGTGTTTTAAACATGAGCTTTCTTTTGCAAATAGTTTAATAATTGGATAAAACATTTATATTTTAATTTTAAATAGTATTTTTAGATTAATTTTGTGATTGGATTCTCTCTATTTTTGTTTTAATTGAATTATTTCATAAATTTTATTCTTTATTTTATTTCGCATATTTTTCTCTTTAGAATGAAACAAATTTTTAATGCGAGTAAATCGTGAAGTTTATTGCTCCCAA
>NZ_LBMZ01000061.1:0-9338 GCF_001005525.1 Acinetobacter sp. AG1
TTCTGAATATCCTGCACATGAGTCAAATCATGGGACTGCTGATACTGCTCTGGTTTAGATTCATCTGTATAAAACTCCTCAACAATCTCCAAGCCCTCTTCACCTACCACCTCAAAACTGGCATTGCTATAACCTTGTCGTGCCACATGATCCAACGCCTCCTGATAAAACCCTGCCGCCTTGCTGTGTTCATCAATCTGTTTGGCTGAGCTAATTGCCTCTTGCAAATTAACACCATCACGTAAAGTCAGATCTACGTAATAGATCGGAGTACGATAACTTTGAGTGGTGCTTTTACCACGTAAAGTCAGTTGCAATGGTAAACATGAAAGTAAATCACCTGATGCCGCACTGTAATAACGTAGTCGCGCTGCCAAAGTACGAATGCTATTAAAGCCTGTGGTTCTAAAAATGAATGTGCCAAATTCATCCGATTCATCTAAATTCACATAAAGCCGACCATAAGGCTTACATAGCCCACCCTGCGCCAATGGACATAAATCAGGGGATGGGCATGGATGTTGTTCAATGCCATTCGACCCAAGTCGCTGGCAAATTTCTCCATTACCTGAACAGATTAAACGTCCTTTTTGTCGGTCAAACAGACTGTACTCTGCCCGTAGATTCAATTCGGGATCATTAAAGATCATACGGACGGGAATAGTTCTGAGCTTATGGTTTTGATTGGGTGCTTTGGCACGGAGTTGTTCATCGAGTGGATGTTTCACCCAGCCATCCTTATTTTGGATTTGGCTGGTAATAGTAAACTGGTCATCTTTTTCAGGCAGACGTTTACCATTCTTTTCGACGATTTTGCCAATACTAATACGACCTAAAACGGGTGGTGTAATTGCTAGACCTTTAATCATGGTGATGTCCTTTATATAGATGTATAAATAAAATTTTGGGCATAAAAAAATCCCATACCTGTTGGGGTATGGGATCGGTTGGTTTTGGTGTTGGTTAATTTGATACGTTTGTTTGAGAAGTAAATGCTGGATATGCGTAGCTGCCTTATCCACCATTCGGATAAATCTGAAAACGTCGTGTCCCTGCTTTGGTTTGTGGAAACTGCTGTAGATATTCAGGATGCTGTTTTAGTAAGGATTTACTGTCTAGGCTGATTGAGTCTTGTGCCTTCTTCCAAGTGACTGAACCGCCTGTGAACACCGCTCGCTCTGCATCTTTCATCAGCATTTGTAATTGATGTTTGAGTTCATCGAAATACTGTTGGTGTTGTTCAACTTTATGTCGTTCCTCAAGCAACTGATTAAATAGATAGTTGGCTTGTTCATTATGAGTCAGGTCTTCTACTGTTAATGGAATCTGTTCAGGGTAGAGTTGTTGTAGTGCTTTTGCTGCTGAATCCGAGGCATCTACACTGGGTGGAATATCCGATTTCACACATTGCCAGAAGTGACGTTCTGCATTAATGATGTGTTCAATGACAGTCTCGTTACGAGTCACCTTATAGATTTTGCTTTCATGTCCACAAATCAAGGCACAGATATGCGCGGCTTGTTTACCTGTCACTGCCAGTTGATGCTGTACCTGACAGAGTACATATAAAGGCACACCATCTCGCCAAAGCTTAGAACCATATTCCCCCACTGTTTTACACTCTAATATCTGAACTTCTTCACTACCCACTACGGCATAATCCAAGTTCGCCAACATGAAGTGTTTGTCTTCATCAGGGTGTTGCAGCACTGCATTGACTCGACGCACCTTATTATTGGTGTGCATGCTGTAGTATTCAGCGACCAATGGTTCAAGTTGTTTGCCCCAGTACAAAGGGGCATAGCCTGCACTTTCATCCTCGATGTTTTGTTGCATCCGACCTGTTTTGATCATCCACAGTTCCAGCATCGACATATACGGATTTAGTCCACAAGCGGTAGCGGCATCGCTGCTACCAATGCCCTGTTTTCTGACTTCGAGCCATTGCTGATAATTCATCTGCTTGGTGTTAGCGAGACGTTTGGCGACTGGAACTTTGGTTTTTCGTGGCTGCGTATTCGGTCGCTCTCGTTTGGTTCGAGTACCTACTTCAATCTGTTGAGTCGGTGGGTTTTGGGTGGGTGGATTCAGGTTTGGTGAATAAGGCTGTAACAGTGGATGATTTAAAGTGTTCTGAATCTGAGTATTCGTATTCATTAGCAATATTCCTGTATGGGTAAAAGCGTAAAAGCTGAATTTCGGGCATAAAAAAAGCCACATCGGGGATGATGTGGCGAAATGAGAATTGCAATGCTTGTTACGGCTTTACCGTATGTTTAAATTAATTGGCTTAGCTTAAATAAAACTGAAAATAATTTCAGTGAGTCAAATTGTTTTAAGCCACCATTCGCAGGGCTTGTTCAAGTCCTCGTTGTTTAATCGCTGCACCTGCACCAAACCATGCTGAATCGAGTCGATGATCAGTACTCATCGCTCGACGTTCGTGATCACAAAATTCTGTGATTGAGCAAAGTAAACCATACGCCGTGTCTTTGGCTGAACTCAATTCAGCACCTCGCCCATGTCCATTAAACATAGTCATCACCTTAGACATGGCTCTTCCATTCGGCTCAGTTTTATTATCAACTTTGGTTGTTGTGTTGATGCCTTGATTTGGCATGGCTGAATTGCGATAGAATTGAATGATGCTTTCATCTTGTTCTGCTGTACTCAGGCTAGTGTTGTTAAACACTGCATCAAAGTAAGCTGCTGCTTCTTGTTGGGTGACTTTACGTTGGCTCAGTTGTTTCATTTCATACATATGCTCATCCCATGCACGCACTGAAATCCCCAATTGCTGTTTAACTTTCTCCGCATCGAACTTGGTGCTGTGTGGGACTTTAACCACACCTGCACTATTATTCTGTCCCTTGAAGGCAATGGCTAAAGTGTTGTTACACACCACGCGGATGCTAGTGAATTGTGCCGTGGTGGCGAGTGTGCCATCACAGGCGGTTGCCAATAAAATATAGCCATTACTGACATCCTTACCTTTTAAGGCTGAGCTTTGTCCTGTACGTGCCAGTGCCCAGAATTTCTTACCTCCTTTGAGTACCCCTGCGGTTTCCAGTTCAAAGCCTGATTGTTCAGTTAGGTCTTTATAGAAGTGTAGAATTTCCATCGGTTGCACTTCCTGAAAGCGTTGACTCACTACCGATAAAGGCTCATGCGTGTCTGAGCGGTACAAGACGCGTTGCTCTTGATAAGGCAAGATCAGGTTTTGTTGTTTGTGATTTGCAGCCATATAACTGACATCCGAAGATTCAATCCGCCAATCCATACCTGCCTGTTGTGCCCAGACTTCGATGGGTTGGTTTGGAGTCAGTTGATTGCCCAAACCATGCCAAGGGGTTTGTCCAACAAATGCCATGGTTTCAACTAAATGTGCCATAAGAATCATTCCTATATAAAAGTGAAGTTGTTTAAAAATAAAATTGAGTAAAATCGGGTGTATACATTTGAGATTTGATACTGAAGCTTAAGCAGCCACAGCAAAGTTTTGTCCGCATTGCAGACAGCGGTAATGTTGGGCGGATTTATAATGCTGATAGAAATAATGCTGACTGACCAAGACCAATGTTCCACCCACCACCACGCCAATCAGTCCACCGATATACGGGGGAATGCCTGCTTCTTTTGCTAACTTGATACCCAGTGCAGCCATCGCTGGCGGTGAGAATGCATCGAGAATTTTTTCAAAATACTGCGGACTATTCGGTTGGGATTCTCTGAGAATCACCTGTTCAGAACGGCAATAAGGACAATGTATGCTGCTCATTACGGAAGTCCTGTAAGTAGATTTAGATGTTAATTTTTATGTCTGAATCTTTAGATTTTTCAGGCATAAAAAAACCATGCCCAATTCGGGCATGGTCTGTGTCTTTTTAGTGTGTTGAGTAAATCTATATTTTGGTTTTAGCCTGCTTATTTAAAGCTATAACTTGCTGCACCTTGATCAGTCTCAATATCGACCTTCACTACAGCATCGTAGGAACAGCGCAAGTACAGTTGTAGGGATTGTCCAATCTGGAAATAGGCAGGCAGCTTGATTGGATCATTGTATCGACCTGTATAGCTACAGCGTCCATTATTCACATCGACTTTGTTGAGTGTGATCGGTGCAGAGTCCACTGAACGTAAGGTCAAAATCACATAGGTACGGTCATACAATCCGCCTTGGCTATATTCCGTATTGATATTGACTTCCATACGATCGGGATTAAAGCCTGAACCACACCCTGTCAATATCAGTGGCAATGTGATCAAGACAGGCAGTAATAATTTAGTTAATCGTTTCACAATTCTTTTTCCTTTATTCGGTTTACTTTCTTGAATGTTAAAACAGCACCCAATCAGGTTGTGTCTTGGCTAGGTGCTGGGTCTTCAGAGAGGTAATATGTATTTGAAATTTCTTTATTCTGATTAAATATCCAAGCCATTCACGTTGGACAAAGCCGCTAGGAGCTACGATTAAGCGGATTCTAGAAATTCCTCCAAACAACTTCGTGCTTGGTTCAGTTGTTGTGCCTGTTGTTCAATCAACTGTCGGACTGCTGGAGGCAGTTGTTGGTATTGATCAGGATGGAAATCCGCCATCTTGCGACGGTAAGCTTGGGTCAGCGTTTGACGATCCAACTGTTCAGGAGATATTTCCAGTAACTCACAAGCCGCTTGTTGTGCTTGAGTCAAGGTAGTGGTCGGCATTGAATACGAGAATGCTGAAGTACGCTCTTGTTCTGCTTCGCCATGGCCCGTCATAAATACGGGAAATTGCGCAAGAATACTTGAAGCAGTTGCTTGATCAACATTGAAAGCTGTACTGATCTGAAAGAAATGACTTCGCGCTGTTTCAACCTCAAAGTTCCTTTTTTCCATCAACACGAGGACTTCTTCAAGCAAGCTATGGCATAGCTGTGGCGGCAGGCTGTTTTGAATTGAAGTGATTTCATCTAGGATTTCAAAAAAATCGAATTGATGATCTTGTTGCATGAACTGAGTGAGGAAGCTTTGATCCTGTGGATGGATAAAATCACGGTCAAATAACTGACGCATCAATGTCCTCATCTGCTCATTCCACTCACCTCGCCACCCCAGTAATAAGTAGGCATACAGTTTGATGATCGGTTGTAGATTGGCAATGGTGTGATTGCTTTGTTGATGTTTTTGCCGTGTAGATGCAGATGACAATGAATCAGTCTGTGTTTTATAAAGCGCACAATATTGATTCAGGAAATCGGCCAATAGCCTTAACCCTGCTTTTTCAGGTTGAGCCAAAGTCACTTTCACAGTGCCGTTGATCACTAACTGTTTACTGAGCATTCCCATCGCATAACTCACCGATGTGATTGCTTTCATTGGATAGGTATTTGCATTGGCAAAAGCTTCTTTGAAATAGATGCCTTGTGTCGTCAGACATAATCCATTTTTGCCCTGACCAAATACCGTTTCATCAACCAAGAGTAATACTTCTTCAGGCTTGGTCTTAGGAGGCAGATAGCTCATTGCACCTAGAATCTTGTTCATGGGAATCTGGGGTGCCAGGAAAATAGCGGGGTCCGCCTGTAATAAATCTAACTGCGGGAACTGTTGTTTAAATTGATTAAAGTCCATCATTATTTTTTCACTCTTCATCTTTGTGATCGTGCTTAGTTCGATGCAACCAATTGCCAGCCTGTCTCTGAATCATAAGGACGTAGATGGACGACCTGATCTTTGAGGAAGGACTGCTGATATTCATCATCAAAGCGTTCAACCGTGATCTGACAGCGATAGATGTCGTATTTGGAACTTGTCCCTTCTTGTCCTACAAACAGATTTCCAACCTGACATTGCTGTAACTTGATCTGGATCACTGAGGCATCTTGAGCATGTAATAACTGAAGCACTGCATCTGCTTGAGGCAATTCAGTCGGTGTGTGCTTACTGCCACATCCATACAGGCTGCCGAGTAACAACAGACCACACAGGAGTGGGATATTTGGTACGAATTTATGTTTAAAGATCGCTAACATTTACAGTGCCCCCTCAGCATCACTTGCCCCTGCATTGAGGCTGAGTTGTGTGATTTCTTCTTCAGTTGGCGGTCGAACTTCGAGTTTAGGCTCAGCTTGTTGCTGTTCAGGCGGATGGTATTGCTTGAGACCGAACTGGAAAGGCAGCTTTTGCTTGAGTGGGTATGGCTGTTCTGAATTGAGAGCTTTGTTTGGCTCATCTGCATTTAATGGGCGAGTGGTCAAATACAGTTGTGAGGGATTGATGGTGGCTAAGCGCAGATAACGATCATCATTGTTGTTGTGCTGATACAGAATGGCTTGTTCTAAAACCAATTGCCCTTGCTGCATACTCAGAATAAAACCAAGATAGTTTCGCTTATCTCGTTCATCTCGTAGATTGCCTAAAATGATTTCTGCATCTTTGGCTGAAGCACTAAACACTAAATTGAGCTTGGACACAGTCGAATCATAATAACCCGCAGCATTGGTACTAGATGCCTGTATGTGCATGATTTGCCGATCCGCATCATACTGGGCTGAGTCTTCAGTGGATGGGCTGAGTACATTGATCGCAATGGGATAAGCCAAATAATTTAAGGCATCTTCCAATCGTCCAAGCTCAACATTGAGATGGGCTGTGGCTTTTTTTAAAGTGCCTTGTTCTGCCTGAATCCGTTGCTGGTATTGCTCGGTAGTTTCAAACTCCCCTTTGCTCTCTCCTGCAACTGGCGTCTTCAGCATTCGTGCATGGTTAATCACTAAATCATTGGCACTAGCAAATAACGGATTGTTTGGAAATTCCAGTAGCAATTCTTGGTTGGGTTTTTCGATTCCTAAGACCAAGATTTGATTGGGCTTGAGTTGCAGTTTTTCTCGGAATTGTAGCAATGCAGATCGATTGCCTGATTGACCATGCAAATAATCACGGAAGCCTGAAACATCAGATTCGGGGAGTTGTTGTTGATTAAGAAAAGGTTGTATTGCTTTGGCTTCGACCAAAACAGGTCGATGTGTTGGTTCGAGTCGTTGACTGAGTGCTGCATTTTCGTCAGGGCGTAAAACTTCAGTGGAAGCATTTTTATTTCCACAGCCGATCAGTAAAAATGATCCGAGCACACAGACAAACAGAGGATGGAGATCCTTCATTTGTTTACCCCAGATAAAATTATTGTTTTGGTTATGCTGTTATTGGTCTAACGATGACAAAGCCGTACACAGCACTGGGGTATATAAAAGAATGAGAAATTAAGAGGATTTAGACGCATGGGCGACTCCTTGTGTAATTAAAGAGCTCTACCACATCACTGCTAAATAATGGTGGCAGAACGAAAGGGGTTAGCAGACTGGTACACAAGGACCCAGCACGCGCAAGCGCGTCCCCCTCCGTCCTACCATAAAGAAAAAGGGGGACGTAAGGATCCAGCACTAAAAGGCAAGCCTTTTAATACTCTTGTGTGAACGGTCTGCTAAAACCGACTGGCAATGTAGGCCAGCATCGAAAGGATAGCCCCCACTCTGTCTGCCGTCAAGCAGACAAAGTGAAGGGATATAATTGATGTTGAATTCACATACAGATTCAGGTTATGAATTGATTTTTAGCTTCTAATATTACTGAGTTCTGCGTATATTTTTATTGCAGTCAACATATCCAGTGCTATCTTCTCACCCAAAAATTACCGCTATATTCAAGTTTAATGAAGAATAAAAATATTATAAAATTTAATAACTAATGATAACTTGTACAAGCTTTTAAAGGAAAAAACATGTCGTGGAAACAATCAAAAGAGCAGCCACCTGAGTGGATAAATTTACCCAAAGTAAGCGAGTCTAAGTTAAGGACTAAGAAAGACATAAACGCTGATAGCAACATTGCAAAAAAATTAATTGCGTGGAACTTTGAGTTAGCAAAAAAACTCAAATATCCCTTGAATACGAAAGATCCTTTAGTAAACCAAATGCTGAAGCAGATTCAATCTAAACAGTTTAAAAGGATCAATATACAAGTCTCGCTCCACGAAGAGGGTAAACTTCAATCTACAATTATTCATTTTACAGAGGGCAGCATAATACCTGAAGCTTTGTTGAAATTAGTTCAGGAGTGTAATCCAACTGATATTCTCTTCTTAAGGAAATGTAAACTACCACAGCATAGCCTTATTCAGCTTAAAAGTGCCATTATCATTATTTTTAGCATTGTTATAGAACACTTTATTAGAGAAGATTTTCAAAGCAGCTTAAATATTGGGGAGGCCTTAAAACTCACTTTAAAAGAAATGGAGAAGAATCCAAGCTCGAATCAACAAAAAGAAATAGGAATCTTTGTTGGACTAATGGAAGTTTCAGAACTATTTGAAGATTATTGTGCCTTACCACAAGTCAATAGCATAACCCTACAGGAATTTCTTAATGAATTAGACATCATTAAGGCAGCAGTTAAAATTAAAGAGTTTAAAGAATTAGATGAATTTGAGAAAAAATATCCACCAAAAACTCCGCTCCACTCACGCATAAGACACATGTTAGTATTGTTTCAAGCAATCATCAACCAAGCGATTGATATAGGGTTACTAGACAAGTTTAAAATATCAACAATCCAAGGAAATGAAAATATTTCCATCGCAACCAATCATCTTTTATTAAATGAAAAAAAAATGCTCAGTCGACTGAATGGTGATAAACGTAGTCAACGTGCCAATCAGGGCAAGACACAAATTACCAACCGTATAAAGCAAAAGATCAAAGAGCAACTTAAAGCCTATTCCAACGAAAAATACAAAAGTATCAATGAAGCCGCAGAAAAATTAAGGGTATTGCTTACGGAAAAAATAACGCAAATTATTCATGCTGATCAGCAATCTTATCAGCACAATTTTCAATATAGCGAAGACCATTATTTTGAATTGCTTAAAAGTATTATCAGAGCAGATGCTGAATTAAAATCACAATATATTCGTAAACCATTAATAAATAATAAATAATAAAAAAAAATATTTTCTAGGAGAGTTCTCAACTCATTTTTTCCAGAAAAGTAAAGTTATTACCAAGCCCAAGCTAATGCATGTGACAGGTGCAATTAGTCGTTTGGGTGACACAAAATTTCTTCAATTTATATTGATTAAAAGTTGGTAATTATGTACATCAAAATCAATCCTGATTCACAGCAAAAATGTCTTTCGCAAGGGGCATTTTTAGCTCAATCACCCCAAAAAAAATATAGGATAATACTATTATTTACAATAGCTTATCTTCATCTTAAGTTAATTAAAACATACTTCACATTCAAAGCTTTGTCTACAACGCTAAATGTAATTCGAGTATGCTTACACAACCTAAGCATAATAACCT